>VXZL01000229.1 GCA_009845505.1 Candidatus Poribacteria bacterium
GTTGAAGCACAGTGTAGAGAAGAACGGATCCCGATGTTAGGACCCGAAAAGGCGAAATTTCTCGCCGCTTGCGTCGAAAAAGCCAAGCCGTCTCTTATTGTTGAATGCGGAACGGCTATCGGTTACTCTGGATTATGGATGCTACGCGTTCTGAAGACTATCGGTGCCGGACGCTTAATAACAGTAGAAATAGATGCGAACCGCGCCGCACAAGCACGCACAAATTTTGAACGCGCTGGACTCGCAGACCTCGTAGACTCACGCATCGGCGACGCACAAGAAGTACTCAAAAGTATCCAAGACCCTGTCGATTTTTTGCTCCTTGACAACAACTTCGACAACTATTTTCCCTGTTTTCAGGCAATCGAAGCGCAGTTAACAAACCCAGCAACCGTCGTAGCAGATAACGTCGGTATCGGCGCAGATACAATGGCGGACTATCTTGCGCATGTCCGCGAGCACTATGAATCTGAAACACATTGGTTTGACATCGACCTGCCGTGGGTGAAACAGGACGCAATTGAAGTGAGTATCTATCGCCGTTAATAGTTGTCGGTTAACCGACCCTACTAAAAAATCGGAGGACACCGAATGGACTATGATTTTACTACTGTCGCGCGATTGCCTGCCCCAGATGATAACGTCGGTATCGCCACACAAACACTCGAACGCGGCACACGCATCCGTCATAACAGACAGCAGTTTGAACTATCGCATACTATTTTAGAGGGCCACCGATTCGCTATCCAACCGATTTCAGAAGCCGCGCCTCTCCTATCGTGGGGACTGCCATTCGGTTACGCCACACGTGTCATTGCCCCCGGCGATTACGTGTGTAATCAGAAAATGATTGACTCCCTGTCCATTAGAAACCTCCCTTTCGCTCTGCCAGAGGTACCTAATTTCAGTGATAAAATGGCACCATACGCGTTAAATGAAGCCGAATTTCGTCCGGGGAAACAGGTGCCGCGTCATGCAGATGAACGAAATTTTCTCGGTTATCGTCGTCCCGGTAACCGTGGTGTCGGCACACGAAACTATATCGTCGTCATGGGAACGACCTCACGCACCTCCGGTTTCGCGAGAAGACTCGCCGATATGTGTGCAGTAGGAGGGGTTTGTAACCCCGATACACTTCCTAATGTAGATGGGGTCGTTGCTGTAACACATACGGAAGGTGGTGAAGGCAAAACACCGAATAACATTGACATATTGCTCCGGACGCTTGCCGGTTTCACCGTCCATCCGAATATCGGTGCGATGCTGCTCGTTGACTACGGCACTGAGGCGGTTACAAATGAAATGCTTCAGTCATATATGCAGCACGAAGGCTACGCTTTAGATGATGTCACCCACCGTTTCTATCGGTTACAAGGAAGTTTCGATGAGGATTTAGCCAACGGCACGGCGATTATTAACGGATGGTTGAACGGCGTAAACAGCGTCCCACGCACTGAGCAATCTCTGGAAAACCTTAAAATCGCCTTACAGTGCGGCGGTTCTGATGCCTTCTCTGGCATCTCCGGCAATCCGCTTGCCGCTTACGTCGCCAAAGAGGTTATCCGCTACGGTGGTTGTGCTAACCTCGCAGAAACAGACGAACTCATCGGTTCGGAGGCGTATGTGCTTCAAAACGTCCGAGACCTGAACACTGCACGCACGTTCCTTGATACAATTGAACGTTTCAAGGAGCGGGTCTCATGGCACGGACACTCCGCAGAAGGCAATCCGTCTGGGGGTAATAACTTCCGTGGACTCTATAACATCGCTATTAAATCCATCGGCGCAGCGATGAAACGACATCCGGATGTCTGTCTCGATTACGTCATTGACTATAGCCGACTGATGGAAAATCCGGGCTACTACTTCATGGACAGTCCCGGCAACGATTTAGAGAGTATCGCCGGACAGGTAGCGTCTGGCTCTAACATGATTTTCTTCGTGACTGGCAACGGTTCAATTACCAATTTTCCCTTCGTCCCGACGCTTAAAATTGTCACGACAACCGGACGCTATGAAATGCTTACCAAAGATATGGACGTGAATGCTGGGGCGTATCTCGACGGCACACCGATGGAGACACTCGGTGAAGCAATGCTCGACTTGACGGTGGATGTTGCGTCGGGTGAACAGTCGGTCGGTGAGAAGGCGGGACATTCTCAAGTCTCTCTGTGGCGGGATTGGAAGCAGACAGGTCCCGTAGATTTAGACCCCTTATTGATAGAATCCGAATTGAAGTCCGGTGAACCAATCGCAATTGAAACCGCCTCGGTGGACACGAACACACCGGCGCTGCAATTCCGTGCACTCCAAACGGAAACTGGATACCGTACGGATCAACTCGGACTTATCCTACCGACAAGCCTCTGTTCAGGACAGATCGCACAGATGATTGCACACCGTTGCAATGAACAGAAGATTGGTAAGGAACAAGGGGTATCCCGTTTTGTTGCGCTTCCACACACAGAAGGGTGTGGTGTCTCCAGTGGACGTTCTGAAGAAATTTACACCCGTACGATGATTGGACACCTCACACATCCGACGGTTGCTCTCGGTCTACTCCTTGAGCACGGTTGCGAAAAGACACACAACGACCACGTCCGGCACGAAATTCAGCAACTCGGTATATCACCAGAACGCTACGGATGGGCAAGCGTCCAATTGGACGGTGGCATTGATGCCGTTATTGACAAGGTACAAGACTGGTTTTCAGAGGAACTCGCGAATAAGCCATCTGTTCCCGTTGTCGATGCGGGATTAGAACACCTCTGCATCGCTGTAACATCAACCGGTGAAGCGACAGAAGAAGTCTCGGAGTCTCTGACGCCATTGACGCACAGGGTGGTCGCTGCGGGTGGAACGGTTGTCGTGCCGGGGAATGCGGGATGGCTGTCAGCAGTCGGCTGTCAGCAGTCAGTAATTCTTCTGGCGGATTCATCGGGAACTGTTACGCCGACATTAGCATACGGACAGCGAGTCGAGAAAGCCGGTCTCCATATCATGGAGACCCCGACAGATCAACCGACAGAGACGTTGACAGGATTGGGGGCGACGGGTGTGGATTTGGCACTTGCGCACATCGTTGGTGCTCCTTTGCAATCGCACGTGATGGTGCCGCTGATTCAGGTCTCTACAGATGCTGCAACGCAAACCGCCTACGGTGCGGACCTGGATCTGACGACTGCTGATGTTGACGAGTTATTGGCGTTGATTGTGGAGGTGGCTTCGCGGCAGTATACACCGAAACTGCACGGTAAGGGAAATACGGATTTTCAGTTGACGCGAGGGCTACTTGGGATTTCTATGTGATAGTCCCCGTTTCCGCAGTAGGCAAGGTTTTCCAACCTCGTCTGCTCGCCCTGTACCAGTAACTTCCAAAATCTACTATAAATACCGCGTTCCTTTGATTAGAATGAAATTCGCACCAATTCCACAGGGAAATCAGCCATAAAAGTTGGTTTGCGGAGTGTCATCAAACCGAGCGTCAGCCATTTATCAATTGAAGGCAAGGAAACGGTGAACCTGTCTGATTTAGGTCCGAGATTGTTTTTCGCAAACGGAGCCGTCTCGCCCCATCCCTGGGTCAAACGGTGTGCCAACCACATTCCCGCCGCTGATCCAAGAATGCTCGCCACAACATACGGTTTATGGCTTTCCGCGTCCGCTATCAGCGGAAAGCCACTGCCAAAGAGAGCACCGGCATACGCGCCGACTTGTATCAAAGCTGCCCGACCGGTTGTATACACATTCCCAGTAGTCAATTTATAGCCAAGATATGAGCCTACCGGTAAACCGATCATCCCAGCCAATACGTAAGGTCTCGATGCCTCCACATCCGTTAAAGACATAATTCCAACGGCATAGGCACTGCCGACACCACCTCCAAGAGCGAGCAAACTTGCCCTTCCTTCGTTAATCGGTTTATCGTAAATCAGTTTTGCTGTCGTCCACACACCAGCAGGGACACCGATCATCGCGGATGTAACATAGATTTTGCCTTGTGTCCAACCTTCGAGATCTTCAATATTGATGAGATATGGAATTGCGATCCCGTACAGTCCGCCAACAAATCCTCCCCTACTAATTGTATGCGATTCACCCTCATTAAACCACCTGTGAGAGCTCAATCTATGGGCAAGGAGTCCGCCTATTGGCGTGGCGAGCATCGCAGCAGCGAGGTAAGCCTTGTCATTCTCTGATTCAAATAACACAGGCAGTCCGAAGCCATATAGCGTGCCTGCAAGGCTCCCCGATAGAATTAAACTGGAGCGTCCCGCGCCGAGTCGATGATTTCTTGTCGCTATAAGTGCACCTGCAAAAGACCCGCCGCCAATCAACATCTCCAGCCCTGCTATCTGGGACCCAGATTCAATTTCAAGTAACCGAGCCGTCCCCGGTCCATACAACGAAAACCCATACAACGTTGCAGAAGCGACCAAGAGCGTTCTGCCTTCCTTCTGTTTTTCTACGGAAACGTTCTGCTGCGCTTGGGGCTGTCCTTCCTGCCCAAAGCAGACAGAAGTAAAAGCCACAAAGCAAATAAGAGAAATGACTTTGTGAAGCATAAAACGCATTCTCATTTTTTCCTTTTTATGGTAAACCTACAGCGGCAACGAAATCGGTGCGCCGATTTGGGAAGAACGATACGTCGCCTCTGCCAACTCGATACCGTCTCTACCGATACGTCCATGCGTTGTCGGTTCCGCTTCACCGGCGATACACTGGAGCCAATGGTCGATGCTTGTCCCTTTTGCCGCAACACCCCAATACCGCTGCTGCCGCCGTTCCTCTGGCATGTTGCGATAGGTGTCGTCGTCTGGGACAGGAGCCGTGAATTCTTCTGCTTCCGCCATATCGTGCGTTTTCCAGCGGAGTCCATGCCGAATCAGCGTCGCAGACCCGTTGCTTGCCACGAGACCATTGCCACTGTTCCCAATCTCAGCTGCCCAACTCTTAATCATCATCCCGACCCCGCCGTTCTTGAAATGCACTGTCAGGACAGCGTTGTTCTCGACGGCTTGGTCAGGTGGTGGATAGGTGCCACCGAGTGGAACGTGGCTTGTGAACCCGTAGACAGTCGAGGCGGGACCGTAGAGCCACAACCAGATATCGAGATTGTGAATCGCCTGCTCCACCAACATCCCACCAGATTCTGCTTTCACAAAAAGCCACGGATGTCGTTCAGGTGAAAAATAACCGACCTGATTAGAATACGCCATCTGCAGCGTGCCAAGCGTGCCATCGTCTAATAGTGACTTCAGTTTCATGTACCCCGGATCGAACCGCATCATATAGGCGACCATCAGGCGGACACCTGCATTTTCAGCAGCGGTGACCATCTCGTCACCCTCGGCGACGTTGCAACACATCGGCTTCTCCATCAAGATGTGTTTGCCAGCAGCGGTCGCAGCGCGGGTAATCTCAAGGTGAGGGCGCGGATGGGCACAGACATCCACTGCGTCTATATCTTGTCTGTCAAGGAGGGCGCGGTAATCCGTATAAGCATCTGCCCCGAATAGGTCTGCCTGTTCATTCGCAGATGCTTCATTGATATCGGCGATCGCGACAATGTCTGCGCGGCGTGTCGGTTCTTGGTAATACGGGGCGTGAAGGTTGCGGAAAATACCGCCACATCCGATGATGCCAACTCTGAGTTTATCCATCTGTTTTCCCCTTTAAAGCTTATGAAATTACGTTTGTAGTAGGGCAATTCATTGCCCGTTCCCTACATCAAATGTATCCACCACCTTAAAAATAGGAGGTTCCGCCGTATCCTCTAAGAGCGCGAGTGCTTCAGCGATGATTGCGTGCTGCAATTCTGGGTTGTTCGGCTCGCCGAGCGGATGTCCGAAAGGGTATGGAACTGCTAACGCGCGCGGCGGTTTTACCCGCCGCGTAATATCTTCAATCAGCGTGATCGAGACCGTAGAAATTCCCGCCGCTTCAACAGCACGTTGGATCAGTCCTACAGACTGATTGCACATCGGTCAGACAGGCGTTAAGAACGCCACATCTACACCATCAACTTTAAGCAACTCTCCAACTTCAGGCGCGGTTTGCGTAATGAGGGGTTTCGGGTTTACAATAGATCCCATAAAACTGAAGTGTCTATGGTTTAGCGATCCGATTTTACCTTCGGTCTCTAATTCCCTGAACCTATCAAGCGGAAACGCAAGGTTCGGATCCGTTTCGAGACCCCTTTCATCGTAAGCCGCACTTTTATGTCCATTGATGAGTGCTTGTGTCTGAATTGAATTGGGAATCTCGCGGTATGAACAATCTCCGCTCTCAAAAGGGTCCTGCCCATGCAGAAAAAAACCGGCAGTCGTAATGAGAGCGACTTTACATTCGTTCAACGGTAAATGCAGCGGCGTGTGAGGAGACGTTCCATAGTGCTTGCCGCGGTAAAGCTTCATAAAGAATCGAGAAAGGGAATCAAGTTTACGTAAGGGTGCCATACACATCTCATATTAGCCGTTTGCAAAGATAAACCGTTTTCGATTCTGACACGGGAGTTCTATTGTTTGTCCGGTGATGCCGCTCTCAATTGTAGCGAATCCAATTTCATTAACAGCGGTATAATCATCGCGTGCACAATCAGGCAATACTCCTCCATTTAAGTAATCCGTAATCTGTTTGTACGCAACTTTAAATGGACTGGCGTTTTCAGGCAGATCAAGGGTAGCGTTATCAACCAACTTCCCGTCTTTGTGGACAGTCGTGCTGCTGTAGAACCCCGTCTGAACGCTACCTTCACTGCCAAGGACATCCACAGAGAATCCGCCTCGCGCCCCGTGATTCCCGACATGGAAACCGATAACACCGCTCTCATATCGGATTGTTGAACCCACAACCGCGGGTTCAGGTTCATAAGGCTCCGGTACATCTCCACTCCCTTCAACGAACCCAGTTACCGAAATCGGATCATAACCGGCAAACTGACAAATCATGTCCGTCGTGTGGATAGCGAAAGAAAGCACACCGCCACCGCAATACCCGATAACAGTCTGTACCTCACCGATTAACCCGTCTTTGATAAGCGATTGGAGACGGATAAGGTGTGGTCCCCAGTGCCGTGTATAGTCCACAACGATAGGAATGCCTTTCGCGTCAGCACCTGCGGTCATGGCATCGACTTCTTCAAGCGAACACCCGGCGGGTTTTTCGAGGAAGATGGCTTTGATGTCTGCCTTCAGAACATTCTGCATCACCTTGAAATGGTGGGGTCCGCGGACACAGACAGCAACGATGTCCAAATCCTCGCTCTCAAGCATCTGCGTGTCCGTCTCGTAATAGCTTATAGAATTATCTGGGAAAGCGGGTCCCCAAACCTGTTGGAATTCTGCTTGGCGTTCCGAGGACATGTCTGCAACTGCAACCAATTCAGTCGTTTCACAAAAACGGATACCACCTGTATGGCAATACGGATAAGGATCGTCTGGTGTTGAATAACGGGAGGCAATACTACCCAACCCGATGATACCGACACGATACATTAGAGATGCTCCTTCTCTGGGGTCTTTAATATACTTAAAGTATAGCAGCGGAATTGTCGTCCGTAAAGGTTTTTCTTATACCAATTAGGGGCATTTACAGCGTACCTCACAAATCGTCGATACGGATGCCGCCCTACGGGGTTTATATTTTTTGATGCATGTCCTTCTATAGAGATGCCACCGCTACGGGGTTGAAGTGGGATTAAGAGTTCTGTCCTACAGAAGAATTGAACGCCTCTGCGCTGCCTCTCAGGGCCATTCAGTTTTCCAACAATTTGGGTCTGGAAGCCCGAACTTGTTCGGGAAAAGTGTG
>VXZL01000403.1:0-7150 GCA_009845505.1 Candidatus Poribacteria bacterium
GGTTTCTAACCGCACCGGTCCTGAATGTCTAATTAATTCTAAGGTTTACCATAAATGCCCCTAATACATATCCAAAATTGTTTGACACTCACTGCTAATATGTGTTAGACTTTGACAACTTGCAGTAGATGAGAAAGCGATTGGCGTGAAGGAAGTTATAATGGAGACGATCATGCAAGAATCATCAGTTATGGCAACACTCAGATGGGGCATACTCGGTTGTGGGGATGTCGCTGAATATAAGGGGGGACCCCCACTTTATAGCGTCAATGATTCTGAACTCATCGCTGTGATGCGACGCGACCGCGCCAAAGCGGAATCCTTCGCCGAGAGACACGGCGCGAAACGCGTCTATACGGATATAGACGCACTCCTTTCAGACGACGAACTCAACGCAATTTACATCGCAACACCCCCATATCTCCATTGCGAACACACGCTTCGTACGGCAGAAGCAGGCAAACACATCCTCTGCGAGAAACCGATGGCGATGACGGTTGAAGAATGTCAACGCATGGTGGATGCCTGCCACGATGCCGGTGTTACCCTGATGCTCGCCTATTACCGCAATTTCTATCCGAATATTGTCAAAATGAAGGCGTTGATGGATGAAGGTGCCATTGGTGATGTCGTGCTTGCCCGCGTCAACCATACCGGTTTCTATAACCCGAATCGGCACGATCTGCACAGTTGGCGGGTAGATCCAAAAATCAGCGGCGGCGGTGTTCTGATGGATCTCGGTAGCCATCGAATCTCGCTACTCCAATATCTGATGGGGGACATTAAATCTGTTCAAGGATATGCAGAGGCGGTGCATCTGCATATTCAGGTCGATGATTCCGCCGTCTTTACACTCCGTTTCGAGAGTGGCGCGCATGCGGTTGCGAATATCAACTGGAATGTTGGGGTTTCGATTGACGATGTTGAGATCTACGGCACAGAAGGTTGTTTGCGGTGTTCACCCTTGAATTCGGGAAACCTGACGCTTGAAACCAAATCGGCAGAACAAGTTGAGATGAATCAGACACCCCTGCCACATACACATACCGGACTTGTTGAAGATTTTATCAATCATCTTAAGACGGGTGAACCGATTCGCTGTTCTGGTGAGGCGGGGTTGCAGACGAACGCAATTATCGCGCAAATAATGTAGGTATATTTCTTGGTTTAGGTTTGATTGGGTTGGGTAGGCAACGGGCGATGAATCGCCCTGCTACGAACGGTTTGGCTTGTAGTAGTGCTATTTATAGCACGTCTTGAGTCTACCTATTGAATTCGGTGCGGTTAGGAATGTACGTCGCATTTGAGCGAGGACGCTGCAAAACCGCACCTACCGTTAGAGGTTAACTAATCCTGTCAGATTCCAACGTCAGCCAGTCCCAATAGGCTCTCGGCATCTCCGCTGGCGGTTCCAATCCCGATGCCTCACGCCACCGTAACAATGGATGTCGCCGATCGGGTTGCGGAAGATTGACGCGTGTGCCATAAGCCGCCGACTCAAAGATCCCCATCATCATCTCAATAATGTGTCGTCCTTCTGTACCGCTGCATGTATGTGCGCTGCCTTCATCCAAGGCGTTGACGTATTCCTCTACAAACCAGTAATCCGCTTCCGATGCGCTGCTTTTCGGATCGTAGTGTTCAGGATAGATGAGTGCTAATGTTTCCCACTGGTCGTGTATGCCGTCAGGGACGTAGTGCGGCGTCGGTAGCCACCACGCACCACCGCTTTTCCAGAAAAGTCTCCCTTCGGTGCCGTATAGTTCCATCGAATACGCATCGGTATCCATCGTGTGAAACCTGTGTTGGAGCAGCGTACCCGTAACACTGCCTTCATATTGTAGTGTCGCAGTGATATATTCACCTGCAATCGTTCCCATACCGCTCGGTGATGGCACAACATCCGTAGGCGTAATCGTTTTTCCACCCGTCGTTAGATGCGCAACGACGCTTTCACAACGTTTCCCGAAGTGTAACATGTTATTGAGCATGTGCGTGCCGATGTTCATCAAACCGTAACCACCGTAGTAGCCTTTTCCGCTCCCGTACATATAACGCAGTTCACCGATTTTTCCGGCATTAAAGGCACGTGCAATTGTTTGCATAGGGGCACCGACGCGTCCCTGATGATGCACGGCGACCTGCACGCCTTTTGCTTCCGCTTTCGCGATAACGGCATCCGCTTGCACGAGATCCACACACATCGGCTTTTCTACCTCGATGTTGACACCGTGTTCCAGCACACGCATACACAAGTCGTAGTGAAACTCTGTACCGGTGGGAATAGCCACAATGTCAGGGTGTGTTTGTTGAATCATCTCATCTAAATCGGTAAACCGTGCTGTGACGTTAACTTCATCCCCCAAAGTGTTGAGGCGTTCTTCGATCAAGTCACAGAGTCCGACAATCTCCGTGCGAGGGTGGGCATGGTATGCTCGTGCTGCTGCTGTCCCGCGTCCTCTGCATCCCAAAATTCCGATCCGATATGTCTTCATCGTTCGCTCCTTTCTCACGCTTGACTGCCTTGATGTCCGTCTACACTCTTGGTATTTTCCATTGTAGCATAATTTATTTCAGCGGTCAATGCCTTTGATTTTTCTTGACTTTCCTTCTCAAATCTGTTATCTTTATAGATAGAATAAAGGCTATTTCTGGATTTTCCTGAGTTGTCCTGATTAAGTAATTCCGTGGCTATTTTTCGGATTCATTTTTTACGCTTTTATGCCTTTGAATTAGTAGAGGTGGTTTATCGTGAATAGCTTGATAAAATTCGTATTTATCTTGATGCTATGCTTCTCTATCGTTTATATCCAATCTTCTGTAGCTTTTGAACTGATAGAGACCTATACAGTTGCTGATGGTCTTGCGGGACCTATTGTTCCCGTTATTTTTCAGGACAGCCGGGGTGCTATTTGGTTCGGTTCCGATAGCGGCGGTGTGAGCCGTTTTGATGGCAAAACTTTCGTGCCTTATTTGGCTTCGCTGGGTGCTGCGGAAGAGGCACCAACGTCCGGCGTTCAAGCCGGAGCACTTCTCGGAGAAACGCTGCAAATTGTTGAAGATAAGTGGGGGCACATCTGGTTTCTGACGCGCGTGCCTTCGGAAGAGGAAGGACGAGTGAGTCGATTTGATGGCACTTCAATCAGCCTGATCGGCAATGGAAACTCCCTGATTGTGGATCGACAGGGTGACGTGTGGGTTGGCGAAAATCAGCGACTGACGAAGTATGTTGCTCCCGATAGGCAGCGCCCACCGCAGGCACACCCCAACGAAATCGTGAGGGAAGATTTGCTGCGGTCCACAGATTTGATAATCAGCGTTATCTTTGAAAGTGAAGACGGGACGCTATGGCTCGGCGGCAGTGAAGGTGAAACGGAACAAACCGGTGTGATTCTCAGTTTTCGTGAGAGCCGTCGGGTTGGCAACACTGATGATGCAGCGGGTGACACAGAGAACAGAACACCCCGAATTCAAACAAGGATTGGATTCGCGCGCTACGATACCTCAAACCTTAATGTAAGTAGTGTTATTGAGGCTGTGGCAGAAGATGCTTCCGGGAATCTTTGGTTCGGGGGCTATAATCTGCTGCTCAAGTTTGATGGAGAAACCTTTGAACAGGTGCTCCCGTTACAGTTAGAAGAAAGTGGGGCGCGACGATATGCGTCTCCCAAGCAAACTTCAATCCTGCGGGACACAGAGGGACGACTCTGGTTTAACGACGGTCGCATCACGCGGTGGTGGGACGGTTCACGACTCCAGGACTCCGGAAACGTCCAAGGTGTTTTTGAATTTGAGGACGCCTGGGGAAATCTATGGTTTACTAACGCGACCGGTGAGGTACATCAATACGACGGTTCTACGCTTGAGGGCATTCCTTATAGTGCCGAGGGTGGACTCGGTGTTGACCGAATTCGGACGGTTTTTGAGGCGATTAACGGCGATTTTTGGTTCGGACATGAGAGCGGCGCGACGGTCTTTAACCCGCAACCCGCAATTCAGAATCATGGCACTGCGATAGGTAGTGGCGTTAGAGGGAAATCCCGTTTTGCGTTATGGAAAGAGATTATAAAAATATTTGAAGTTGATGGGGATATCTGGTTCGTCGACAAGCCGGTATTTGAGGGAGACGCTACGGAGTACACGTTCTTCCGCTACCGAGATGAACACTTTGATCGGGTTTCTATCTTTATCAAACCCCAAACAAGATACCACAGGATACGCGCCGAAAGGAATCCGAATCTGTTTGTTACGGACGGCGCGCACCGATGGTTAGCTTTTGGTGGACATATCTTCAAGGCAGATGCTACAGGGCTGTTATGGTTGACAGACCAATTCCAGCGGATCCCCTTTCAAACAGACTTTGCAATTGATCACGCACCCTCTCCTATAAATGGCCTTCATACAGATGTCAACGGCAAATTATGGGTCCTTTTTGAAAGCGGAAAGGTACAGGCATACCCAGAAACGATGGACCCCTCGACTGCTGTGAATATTAAGCCAGAGACCCTGCCACATCTGATTAAAGTAACAAAGATGTTAGAGGTGTCATTGGGTGCAAAGTGGTTTTACAACGCCGTGACGGGAAAGTTGATACGCTGGAATGTCTCGAATCCGAACAGACCCATTGTGCTCGAAGGGAATACTGCTACTGCCCCGCTTGCAGTATGGCGATACACAGAGGAGAGAAATGCAGAAGCCACTTTCCTCTTTCCTGATGTACTCAAGAGATATTATGACCATAGGTTGGTCATAACTAAGGACGTTAAACTACCACCGGTCAGAGCGTTCTTGACTTCCCAAGAGAACATTCTCTGGCTCGCAACGGCTCGTGGGGCTGTTCGTTACGATGGGAAGGAACTTACAAGCTATACGACGAAAAACACATCTCGGATTTCCAGAAAAGAGGGATTCCTTGTCGACAATGTACGCGATGTAATTGAAGATAGCAGTGGGAGTATATGGTTCGCGACAAAGGGTGGGGGCACTGTCCGATACGATGGTGGAACCTTCGATTCGCTGACTACAAAAGACGGGCTGGTACATAACAACATCTCGAAAATTTATGAATCTTCTAACAAAGATATTTGGTTTGCGACTGAAGGCGGCGTTACACAATATACACCGAGGCGCGGCGGACTTCCTTTTTATCGGTTAACTGCACTAAAAGCGGATCAAACCTACACTGACCTTTCGTCTAATATTACGCTGCCGACCCGCGGAAACAGGCATATCACCTTGTATGTCCGAGGTATTAGTCCGCTCCAAGAACGGCTCTCCTATGCGTTTAAGATGGTTGGGTTAGATAGCCCGGGCTGGACGCAGCTTTCGGCGGCGGAGTTCTCACTTTTGCCCACGGGTTCCGGTGCTTCATTTAACAAATGGTTACCCGCCTCCACATTGGCGACCCAACAGGCGACACACACAAATGGGGTGCAACAGGAACTTCAAAACCAGAACGGCGTGCTATGTGTCCGATATACAGGCCTCAAAGCGGGAACCTACAGTTTCATCGTCAAAGCCTTTCGCAAAGACTGGCCCTATACCCAACCGCCTGCCATTGTAGACTTTAACATTCCGGCACCTTTCTGGACGCAGTGGCGGACATATCTCCCAACACTTATGTTCGTGTCACTTGTGCTTGCCCTTATTGGGCGTTTGGTCATCAACCGAAGACACACTGCCCAGCTGCGCAATGAAATGTTCGAGAAGGAGGAGGCAGAAATACAGCGAATCCGGGCTGAATTGGACGAGGCGCAAAACATTCAAATGAGACTGCTCCCCGTAGAATCACCCGATACAAACGCGTTTGATATTGCCGGCATGTCGGTCCCCGCAACGCAGGTAGGTGGAGATTTTTACGATTACGTGACCGTTGCAAACGGGCAAACTGCTGTTGCAGTAGCAGATGCTGCGGGCAAAGGATTACGTGGGGCGATGAATGCTGTGCTTACAAACGGAATGCTCCATGAAGTCGCAAGGTTCAGATCGGATGCAGACATCATCCTCACTGACCTTAATGCAGGATTAGTGCCCCGAATGTATGGTCCCAATTTTATTGCACTTAACTTGGCAATTCTTGATGAATCCAAAAAACGTGTTGACTACGCCAACGGTGGACAACCCTATCCCATTCTCAAAAAAGGTGCTGAAATCCTTGAAATTGAGGATAGCGACTTGCCGCTCGGTAGTATGAAGAGTGTCGAATACGAATCGACTGCTTTCGATTTAGAAGAAGGTGATATCCTTATCTTCCACTCTGACGGTCTCATTGAAGCCCTCAACGCTGACGAAGAAATGTACGGTACTGAACGTTTAAAAGCGGTCGTTTCCCAAATGCCAAATGACTACACTGCTGAGGAAGTGATTCAATACCTCGTTGAAGATGTTAATAGATTTGTTGAGGAAGCGGAACAGTATGATGATTTAACACTTGTTGTTATCAAACGTCTATCAGCGGCTGAGTAGAGGCATCATACTGACTTGAGTGTTTGGAAGCGACGCTGGGATGTTGTCTATTTTCGGCGGGAGAGGTACTCCGAAAGGGCATAGTCAAACGGTGTTGTGGTATCCATCTGAACGTAGTCAATCTGGCTTGCGCCGCAACCACGGCGGTAGCTTTGGATAAACTCGTTCAGTTTCTCAAGATAATCTGCTCTCAACGTGTCGGCTTGCGTTGAGAGGGTCTGTCCTGTTTCCATGTCCCGAAAGACGACGGAACCAGTATAAGGGAAGGTCCGTTCGGCAGGATCGAGGAGATGGAAAACAATTACCTCATGTTTCTGATGGCGGAGATGTTTCAGGGCAGAGATAACTTGTGAGGGTTCATCAAGCAGATCGGAGATAACGATGACTAATCCGCGTCTCACAATCCGTTTAGCAAGTTCGTGGAACAGGCTACTCAACTGAGTTTCTTGACCCGGAGTCGCATTTTCCAAGGCAGTCATAATCGCTCTTAAATGCGTCGCGGCACCTCTGGGTGGAATGTATTGTGTAATATCCGTGTCGAAGAGTGCCAATCCGACGGAATCCCGTTGCTTCAGCATAAGGTAAGTAAGCGTTGCTGCGAGGTAACAACCGTATTCAAACTTTGTTAACCCTTCTTCTGCATGCTTGTAATCCATCGACGCGCTCTTATCGAGAAGGATGTATG
>VXZL01000403.1:7160-7808 GCA_009845505.1 Candidatus Poribacteria bacterium
GTTCGTCTCCTCTTCAAACTTTTTGACGTAATACCGATCCGACTTCCCATAAACCTTCCAATCAATATACCGGATTTCATCACCCGGCATATATTGCCGATGTTCGGCGAATTCGACGCTGAACCCTTGATATGGACTTTTGTGCAAACCCGTGACGAACCCCTCAACGACGAGCCTCGCAACAAGTTCCATGCCGCCAATCCGAGAGAGTGCAACTGGGTCTAAATATTTGTGAGATGTTTGCATGTTTTCCTTTTGCCGAGTTACTCGAAAACGGCAACTGACACGAGGCGTTTTGGCGCAACAGTCTGACGCGCCTGCTTAATACGTTCGATTTCGCGTAGGGTCTGTGCCGTCAGATAGCCCTCGCCACAATTCGGACAGTGAATAATAGGGACATCTTCGATAACAAGGAGCGACTCACCTTTCCCGTAACTCCGGGAAATATAACGCTGACGCGCACCCTCTTTTCCACATATATCGCATTTTATTGTTTGATACATTTCTGACTTTTATTGGAACTCGGTAAGAAAGTCCGCTGGCTTTACAATAAGGATCCCTTGATAATTTCCAAGTGGTAACAAATGCTTCTGGTCACCAGTAATAATATGGGTAGCTCCTCCGACAACAGCACATTCTACTATCATG
>VXZL01000564.1 GCA_009845505.1 Candidatus Poribacteria bacterium
ATGCGACGACTATTTTAAACGCCGCTGGGGTTACTGCCCCGGCAGGGACAGTTGCTATCGTTGTAGAGGTCCCAGCAGACCACGGCTTTGTCATCAACGAATACCTGATGCCGATTCTCCCGGTTGTTCGGTGCCGAGATTTCGATGAGGCATTGGCAGGCGCAGTCAGAGCAGAAGGCGGACGCGGGCATACAGCCGTGCTACACACGAACAATACCAAACGCATTACGCAATTCACGAAAGCGATGGATTGCTCTGTTACGGTTATCAATGCTCCCTCTTACGCATCTTGTGGACTTGAAGGCGAAGGATTTTTAGCGATGACGATCGCAGGCCCCACAGGCGAAGGGTTCACCCGTCCGCGCACCTTTACTCGCCAGAGAAGGTTAACACTTGCAAACAATTTATCAGCACATACGTTGTGACGCAGATAAACAGACTTGCGGTAGGTCGTACCGTTGAATCTTTTAGGACAGCCACGCCTACAACGGAACCCAGTGTTATGCAAACAGAGATTGAGAAACTCAGGGCGTTAATACGCTATCATGAGCATAAATACTATATCGAAAACCAGCCGGAAATCTCTGATGCGGATTTCGACGTGCTTATGAAGGAACTTAAGGCACTCGAAGCGTCGGATCCAACACCTATCCCACCGGATTCACCGACGCAACGGGTCGGTGGCGGTGCGGAATTAGGCACGCGATTAGAGCATCGTAACCCGATGTTGAGCCTGAATAACAGTTACAACGAGAACGAGTTACGGGAATTCGCGGGACGCGTGCAGCGGTTGCTAGAAGACGCCCCCGTCGAATATGTCACGGAACTGAAAATCGATGGATTGGGGGTTTCGTTAACTTACGAAAACGGGGTTCTTACGCAGGGTCTCACGCGCGGTGATGGTGAATACGGCGAAGATGTAACCGACAATTTGCGAACGATCCGCTCTATTCCCTTGCGGCTTGCTGAACCGGCAGCAGCAGTTCCGCCTGTGTTAGAGGTGCGTGGCGAGGTATTCTTGCCGAAGCATCGCCTCGGTGAAATTAATGTGCAGCGCGAAGCGGCAGGCGAAACGCCTTTTGCGAACCCTCGGAACGCCGCTGCCGGTTCACTCAGACTGTTAGATGCTTCTATTACCGCCTCCCGTCCATTAGATATTTTCATATACACGCTCAATTACGCCGAAGGCTTTGAATTTGCAACGCATACGGAATCGTTAGAAAGTATGCGGCGTTGGGGTCTGAAATGCAATCCAGATACTGCCTGCCACAAATCAATTGAAGACGTGGAGACTTGCTATCAGCAGTGGGTCGAAAAACGACACGAGCTTCCATACGAGGTTGATGGCATCGTCGTCAAAGTCAACCGCTTCTCTCAACAACAGACCCTTGGCACCACTTCCAAATATCCGCGCTGGGCAATCGCCTACAAGTTCAACGCCCAGCAAGCCATTACAACCATTGAAAAAATCGAAGTGCAGGTAGGACGCACTGGCACCCTGACACCCGTCGCGATCCTGAAGCCTGTGTCGCTTGCGGGGGCAACAATTACAAACGCCACCCTCCACAACGAGCAAGAAATTCAGACGAAAGACATTCGCATTGGCGATAAGATTGTCCTTGAGCGCGCCGGAGATGTCATCCCTAAAATTGTTGAGGTTCTAACGGCAGACAGAACTGGCAACGAAACCCGTTTTGAGTTGCCCGAGGAGTGTCCGGCGTGCAAGACCCGCGTCCAACGCACAGAGAAAGAGGTAGCAGTCCGGTGTGTGAATGTCGGATGTATGGCACAACTGAAACGTCGTATTGCGCACTACGCTTCGCGCAACGCCCTCCAGATTGAGGGGCTCGGACCCGCCACAATTACCCAATTGGTCGATAATGAATTAGTCCGTGATGTCGCGGATCTTTATACATTGGAAGTAAAGCCATTAAGCAAATTGGAGCGGATGGGAGTACCGTCAGCGCGCAACCTTGTCCACCAAATTGAGCAAAGCAAGATGGCACCAGCGGAAAAATTGCTCTTTGGACTCGGTATTTTTCATGTCGGTGAAAGCGTCGCCGAACTGCTCATCGAAAACTTTGCATCTTTAGACGCACTTAGTCAGGCAACGCCAGAAGACGTTGAATCGGTGAAGGGTATCGGTCCGCAGATAGCGGAAAGCATATCCACCTTCTTTTTGCAGAACCAAGCACTGCTTGAAAAACTACGACAGGCAGGCTTACACTGCTTTACAGCAGCGGCAGCTTTTACTCAGACGCAGGCAAGTGAGCCTATAGATAGTTTTTTCGATGGAAAAACGTTCGTTGTCACGGGAAGTCTGGACGGTATGACCCGTTCGGAAGCGTCTCATGCAATTAAAAGCCGGGGTGGAAGGGTGACATCAAGCGTAACAAGCAAAACGGATTACTTGATCGCAGGCGAAGGCACCGGAAGCAAATATACAAAAGCGGAAGAATTGGGGATCCCAATTCTAACAGAAACGGACTTTTTCGAGAAACTTCAGTAGCACGTAGATTCGCAGCCACCTCTCACTCAGAAGATTTATAGTAAGCACAAGATGTCCGCAAACGACACTCTTGGCAGTTCGGTGTTTTCTTATGACACACCCTCGCACCGTGTCCAACGATTAAGGCGTGATATTCGTTGAAGAGATCGACATCATGAGGGAGATTGTCCATAAACAAGGCACGGAGTTTGTCATAATCGTATCTCCCTTCAACCCACCCCAATCGCGAGAAAAGTCTATAGGTATACGAATCAACGACAAAACTCGGTTTCCCTGCAGCGTAGAGGATAATGGTATCTGCTGTTTCGGGACCGACACCGTAGATAGTGAGCAGTTCTTCACGTAATTCGGGGACATCTTGTGTGAACATCACCTGCATAGGACGTTTCTTAATGTACTCTACAAACGCACGCACCTTCTGCGCCTTCATACGGAAATAACGTGAGGGTCGAAGGAGACGCTCTAACGTCGCTTGGCTAACAGAATCTATCTCTTCGGGTGTAAAAGCACCCGCTGACCTGAGATTGTCCAATGCTTTTTCGACATTACGCCACGATGTCGCTTGCGTTAAGATCGCCCCGAGTGCTACTTCAAAAGGTGTATCGGCGGGCCACCACTTACGGTGTCCGTGTTGGGCAAGCAGTTGATTATAGAGTGAATACAGTTTTTCAGTCTGATTCTCTTCGCACAGAATTTGCATGCGTAGGGTGTCCTCAGTGTTCTAAAAAGGGAAGATTATGGATTTAAGTTTCAGTACGAGCGTTGGTAACGGCGCGTGGAGCCTTGCCGAATGCGCAGCGTGGGCAAAAGCCAACGGGTTCGACGCAATCCGTCCCAACGCTACAGGCGTTTTTGAACCCAACGTCATTATACAATCCGACACAGAAGCAGTCAAGGAAATTCTCAGTGCGAACGACATCTATCTCGCAGCCTTAACATCGCATTGTAACCTACTCGACGATGATACAGAAACACGAGAGAACGCACGCGCGGCACTCATGCAAGCCGTTGAAGCGACACATATCCTCGGTGCCCCTGTGTTGGTGACGTATGCGGGTAGTCCGGTCAGCTGGCATTTTTATGGGCAGTTCTCTTCAGAACCGGGAAACCCTGGGGATAGGTCGGTTGAACTCGTCGGACGGTTCAAGGAGATGTGGACCCCTGTTGTCCGCTTCGCCGAAGAGAAAGGTGTCCAGATTGCCTTAGACTGTGCCGTTCGGATGGGCAATATCGCTTGTAATCCTGAAATGTGGGAACGGATTCTCGACGCAATCCCATCGGATTCCTTAGGGTTATCCTGTGACCCGTCGCATTGGCTGTGGATGGGGATTTTACCGGCTGAGGACGCTATCCGTATGTTCAACGGCAAATGGTATTATGCCGACGTGAAAGATTGCGAAATTAGTCCACAAATGAAGTTTCGGCAAGGTATCATTGGGAACTGGTGGTGGCAATACCGTGTGCCCGGACGTGGACAACTGAACTGGGGTACGATTACTGGTGCCTTGCAGGAATCGGGTTACGACTATGTGCTTTGCGTTGAAAACGAGGACCGCGGTGCCCCTGGATTAGATGGTTTCGCGCTTGGTGGTCGGTATCTCCGGCAATTTCTTTAGTTATTGGCTGTCGGCTTTCAGCGGTCAGTAGTCAGCAATCAGTATGCGTCTGTCCTATACGCAGGGCTGTTTAGTTTTCCAGTAATTTGCCTCTGGAAGCCCGAACTTGTTCGGGAAAAGTGCGCTATCCCGAATAAATTCGGGCATCCGGAAACGGGAAGGCTTCACATAGGTAAACTTAACCCTCAAAACCAAATAGCCCTGAACGTTAATCCAAGGTCATTCAATTCTCCAATAATTTCGATCTTCTTCTTGAGATCTCTTCGCTATGGAAGCGAACTCCCGCTCGCGATGCGTTGGGGAAAATGCTCAAAAAACCAATAATTGAATGGCGCTGTTTCTGACAATTGACGGTTGGGCATTAGGGGTTAGCAAGAAAGGGGCGTACAGGTATCTTGGAAAGATGGAAGCATGGGAGGGTGAAAAATTCCTCATACAGAAAAATCTGATAATGTGCAGATTGTTTAAATATAACTTGACAAAATGAATTACACGTGGTATTATTTATAGTATCCTAATCGCAGCGCAACAAACAGTGGATTTTGGCAAAACTTGTAAACTCAAACGAACTCTAAAAACTGGCGAAACTTGTAAAAAAACGCCATACATGATAATGTTTTTTCTAACGCCTTCATCGAATAGGGATTAACCTCGTCTGTCAAATGAAGTTGCCCTATTGTATAATACGGAGGCTTTATTGTAAATCAAGCGGAAAGGAGTTTTCTCGCATGACCTATGTGATTTGTGAGCCCTGTATTGAAGTTAAGGACAGCGCGTGCGTTGATGTCTGCCCAGTGGACTGTATTCACCCGCTACCCGATGCTGATGAGTTTGAGGATGTCGATCAACTTTACATCGACCCGGAAGAGTGCATTGATTGTGGTGTTTGCGAACCCGAATGTCCGGTCGAAGCGATCTTCATGGAAGAAGATGTCCCGGAGGAATGGGAAGAGTTCATAGATATTAATGCTGAATACTTTGAATAACGGATAGTCCCCGCAACCCTTGGGTTGCGACATCTTGCACGGTTGTTGATTTGTGCGCCTACTTAAGATGCTGCAAATCGGCAACCGTGTTTTTTGTCCTCACTGATTTGGGCGTATTATGCAAAAATTTCAACCTACTCACATTGAAAGAAGTAACGCAAGTTTGAAGATTCAGTGGAAAGATTCGCATCATAGTGAGTTGTCCTACTCCGTTCTCCGCCAAAAGTGTCCATGTGCGCGATGCGACGCAACGCGTTCCGGTAAAGACCCTTTTCATATCTTACCGTCTGATGACTTTTTCAAAAATTTACAGCTTGTAGACATTCAGTTGGTGGGGCGTTATGCGGTGCGGTTGATTTGGAATGATGGACATCGTACCGGAATTTATACGTTCCAGTTTTTGCGAGAACTCAGCGAAGATGCTCTGGTAACTGAAGATGATAAGGTATAGTGGGTGCTATTCGGACAGCAGTCGCAGAACAAGATAGCAATTAGGTGTCTTCTGCTCAGCCCCTAATTCACTGCTAAGCCTCTTACATTCATTCCAATAACGCGTATAATTGAGGGGTCGGTATCGGCGGCGTTGTGTAATAAAGGTTTTATGACAACACGCTAATTCATTGCCGTTATGAATCGGATATCCCCAGACCCGACAGATGACTGGACGGTGCTCGTAGACAGCACACACTCCGCCTATTAGCATCGGACACTGACCTTCAGGCGTGCCTTTTATCACCTCGATTGCTTTCATGCCTGCATCGGGTATGATGTTTTCAACATTGTAGCCGTGCGTCTCCAATTTTTTGATAGTCCGCTCGGCTTTCCGGCGGACATGCGTGCGAAGCTGGGGAGAAAGCATCCGCAACCCGATCTTCAAGTCCTGAGCTTCGACCTCACTAATCGCCATTGTTGCTGTATTCTGGCAGCAGGAGAAGCAGTCAGTTGGACACGGTGTGCCCCCCGACGCTTCACGCAAACGTTCAACATCGCGCTGAATCTCGCTAACAAGTTCACGATAGGCTCCCATAACAACACCTAATTCAAGGAGATCGCGTAAACAGCATGGCGGAAGATAACGACTTTTGCCCCATTCGCTAAAATCAGCTTAATCTCATAAGGACTCACCCAGTCTATCGTCCCATGAAAAATCTCTCCCTCTCGGAGTGTGATCTCAATCATAGATTTACTTCTTCGGGCACTCTGCACTGCCTCGGTATCCAGTTCACAGGTGTCGGCATCAGAAGTTAATTGCGTTAACTGCTGCGCCTTGACATCTTCATCAATATCAATAGCTGCCTGAACCCGTTCCGCGTCAACATCCTTATAGCAGTATTTAACATCCGTTTTAGCGACGTGCCGCTCCGTTCCATTGCTATTGAGGGTCAAACGTGAGAGCGTCATTTCAAGGACCGTTGCGGGAAGTTGAACATCGTCGGGCAATGCGAAAAACATCGGGGTTTCAAAGTTAATCTGTTTGAGGATGTAAAGGTCTCCGAAGCTGAGCTGTTTTGAAGTTTGTTCTTTCGGATCCTGGGTCGAAGTTTCAGCAGTGTCGAAATCTCTGGGGGAGATTGGCTGGCTCCTCGGTTTCGCAGTCGGTTTTGAAGTCGCTATAGAGACACTGCGGTCGCGGCGGCTCCGAATCGGCTTTGACCGGGGGGTTTCTTCCCTAAAGGTAGTACGTTCATTACTGAGGAATTGGTCTTGATGTTGCCCTGGGAAACCTGAGTAGCCACGCGGAATGATCGCTTTTCCTTGTCTCAGCCATCGGCGTTCTGTGGGAGTGAGCAACACTTCAACATTCTGGGCGACGAGTCCCTTCTCACCTTCAACAATGTTGTATTTGACCCGTTGCCCGACCCGGAGTTCCTCGTATTCGGGTTGCTTAATGGCGGAACTGTGTAAGAAGACATCAGCATCACTGCTATCTTGGGCGATAAATCCGAAACCTTTATCGAAATTGTAGTACTTAATCCGTCCTGTAGGCATTATATGCTCCTGGCGTCTTGTCCATTTTCAGGAAGCTGACGCTAAACATTCACCATTTGCGTTCCTATGTGAGCATTTCTCTTTCATCAAGAAGCTGGCACGTCAGCCTCTCTGAATTTATTGTTTTTATTCACACAATAAACCTGCTGTATTATCAAATTCTTCAGCGTCAAAACCCTATGCTTTAGCGTGGGGATGTAGACACTGTTTTTTCTTGAAGTGATTTGCTAAACCTGCTATAATATTGAGCGTAATCGGCATAGGTTGTAGTTGATGCTGTGGTAGATATGCTAAACAAGTGAGACGACTATGTAAAAGCCTTACACCTCAAAACTTGTTGAAAATCTGCTTGACATACACAGTAGGGAAAGACAGGTCATGCTGAATCCCATTTGAAAATGTGTATCAAATTTTTTCGTAAGGACACTTCAGTGTCGCAGTCGGGGTAGCGTCTGTTGCAGGAGGCTTCGTAAGACTTGCTCGCAAGCAGAGGTCGTTGATCGCACGAAATCTTCTGTAGAGACTACTTTTGCAGAAGCCTCACTCTTTAGAGCGAGGTCTATCACAATAGAGCAACTTTGCGCATTTGTAGCAATTTTTGCAAGCCTACGCGTTTTAATAATATGGAGAATCCACAAATTACGTCCTGCCCACTATAACGTTATATAGTAAAACATAATTCAATATATTTGTCAA
>VXZL01000299.1 GCA_009845505.1 Candidatus Poribacteria bacterium
ATCCTGTCCAATCCTAAAATCCTATAAATCCTGATTCAGACAATTTTTTTCCCTTTCTTTGAAAAAATATGTTATAATATTCACAAATCCCAAAGACCAAAATTCAAAATTTCGCGTTTCCATAGGAGGAATTGCAATGTCCAAAGTTATCTTTGTTTTGCCACTATGCCTACTCCTGGTTATTGCCAACCTTAGTATCGCTAATGTTGCGGAAGACGGACTCGTCGCCTATTGGCCCTTTGATGAAGGTAAAGGTAAAGAAGCCATAGATGTCACCGGCAATGGGCACGATGGAGAGTTCAACGATGATCCCAAATGGGTCGATGGAAAGTTCGAGGCTGGACTCGAATTTGACGGTGTGGATGACCATGTTATTGTGGAAGACGATCCTGCCTTCGCCATCGAGGAAAATATTACCCTCATGATGTGGTTCAGTCCAAACGAGGATCTCACCGGTCACCGCTTAATGAGTAAAAATAACTCCATCTTCGTCATCTTTGACTTCGGCGATGCAGCCAGTATAGACTTTCTCGTCAAACCGAACAATACCTTTGCGCAATCCACAACGACCGATTGGAAAGTCGGTGAATGGTATCACTTTGCAGGAACATTCGATGGAAAGACGATGAAGGTTTATATTAACGGTGAACTCGAAGGTGAAGCTCCCAACGGTGTGCCAATTGCGCCTTCCGGCTTAGAACTCTGGATTGGTGGCGACGATCTCGGCAATGCCACTGACCACTTCCCCGGTAAAATTGATGAAGTACGACTTTATGAGAAAACCCTAAGTGAAGCCGATATTCAACAAGTTATGGAGACACCACAGGATGTAGAGGCACGCGGAAAACTCGCTACAGCATGGGGAAAACTAAAGTCAAGAATCAGATAACTGCAAAGTAGGTTTATGGAGCTACAGATGTCAACTCTTCCGGCACCGACTTATCTGACCCCCGAGGAATATCTCACTTGGGAACGTAAGCAGCCCTTTAAGAACGAATACCACAACGGGCAGATAATCGCGATGTCTGGGGCAAGTCGTTGGCACAATCGTATCACAGTAGATACAACAGTTCAACTTAGCAATCAATTGATGGAGAGCGAGTGTGAAGTCTTCGCTGGTGAGATGCGCGTGCGGACTAGCCCGGAGGTCTCTTATTTCTACCCAGATGTTATCGTTGTCTGTGGTGAACCCCGTTTTGAGGATGACACCTTTGATACACTTCTCAATCCGATTCTTGTTGCAGAAGTGCTGTCTCCGTCAACCGCAGCGTTTGACCGTGGCGAAAAATTTGAACATTATAAACAAATTGCCTCTTTAGAGGAATACGTCCTTATTTCACAGGACAGGGTGCGCGTTGAACACTACCATCGTCAAGGGACGCAGTGGATCCACAATACCTTTCAGAGCCTTGAAGATATGTTACGCCTCGTTTCAATTGAATGTGAAGTCCCCTTGCACGCTATCTACAGACGCGTTATGCGCAATGCCTCGTAAAGTCGTCAGCACACCGTCGTGTCTTAATTAGAAAGGATTTATGTGAAAAATCAACCGAAACGCCCCGTCGTTCTCATTATCCGAGACGGCTGGGGCCACAACCCGTACCCTGAATGGAATCGGGTAAACGCCGTTCATCTCGCAAAGACTCCTGTAGATGACTGGCTTCGACAGAACTATCCTTATGTCCAGATCCATACCTCCGGCGCGGATGTCGGTTTACCGCCTGGTGTCATCGGCAACAGCGAAGTCGGACACCAAAACATCGGGGCAGGACGCATCGTGAACCAAGAGCTCCTCCGCATCAGCACCATGATCCGATCCGGCGAGTTTGCTCAGAACGAAGTCCTCTTAGATACGATTGCTCATGTCAAGAAACATGGAACACACCTCCATCTTATGGGACTGGCAAGCGACGCGGGTGTCCACAGTTCACTTGAGCATCTCTACGGACTCCTCGCACTCGCTAAAGCAAATGGACTCAAATCCGATCAAGTCTTGATTCACAATTTCAGCGATGGCCGCGACTGCCAGCCCGACCTCGGTATCCAATTCTGCGAGCAAATTGAAGCGAAGTTGAAAGAAATCGGTATCGGACAGATAGCCTCCGTTATTGGTCGTTATTATGCGATGGATCGGGACGACCGCTGGGAACGCGTCGAAGTGGCGTACCGTCTTTTAACGGAAGGCAGCGACAACCGCGTTAACGCTTCCGCAGATGCCTACCGTGATTATTATGAAAACCCGGACGATACCAACCGCAAAGGAGATGAGTTTGTGCGTCCATCTGTTGTCGTCGGAAATGACGGCGAACCGCTTCCCCGTATCACTGACGGAGATGCCGTTGTTTTCTATAACTTCCGGGGAGATCGCCCGCGAGAACTCACAAAAGCCTTTTGTCTCAATGAATTTCCGTTTCAGGCAGAAGGAAAAGATGGGGTCGTGCGAGAAATGGGTTTTAAACGGAATTGCAAACTTGACGTTAAATTTGTCACAATGACCGAGTATGAGCAAGGAATGCCTGTTGAAGCGGCTGTCAAGAAACCGCCCAAAATGCAGAATACGCTCGGTGCTTATGTCAGCCAGGCAGGCTTAACACAATTTCGATGCGCAGAGACCGAAAAATTTCCACACGTGACCTTCTTTTTTAGCGACTACCGCGATGAACCCTACGAAGGCGAAGATCGACAAATTATCGCCTCTCCACGCGACGTGACCACCTACGACCAGAAGCCGGAGATGTCCGCCCCCGGTGTGACGGGGGAGATGTTGCGTCGAATCAACTCCGACAAGTATGACCTGATAGTACTCAACTACGCCAACGGCGATATGGTGGGACACACGGGCTCGCTTCCCGCCGCTATTAAAGCAGTTGAGGCGGTTGATATAGGGGTCGGAAAAATTGTTGACGCTGTGCTTAGAAAAGACGGTGCACTCATTGTTACCGCTGACCATGGGAACTGTGAACAGATGATCGATCCCGAAACGGGTGGTATCCACACCGCACATACGACTTACGACGTGGATATCATCCTTGTCGACAACGAACGCAAGGGTCAAGAACTCCGTACCGGTGGACGACTTGCTGACATTGCGCCAACAGTACTCCACCTGCTCGGTTTAGCACAACCGGTTGAGATGACCGGTGAATCGTTAGCTTCTTAATAGGATTCGTGAAACGATTTTGACATGAAAAGTAAGGTCTTTTAAAAGATGGATGACTATCAACAACATCCCGCTGCAACAGAAGCACATTTGACAGCTGAAGAAGATGCGGAATCCGATGCAAGAAAGACGCGGTGGGTTTTTATCGGTATCTTTGGCAATATTCTCGGCGTTCTTATCGCTTCTATCTATGAACCAACACCCCCTGCCTCACGGCTCCTTGGAAGATCACCAGAATACGCAGCTTTGTATACAGACAGTTACAAGGCAAAAAGTCGAAGCATTCAAGTGCGCCATTCCGTAATTGGTATCGCACTCGTTTTCGCTTTAGCTTTCGTATGGTCGGTCCTTGGTTAGTGACAGCGTACAACACGATAAACGTATAAGATTTATAGTTTCCCATTTCAGCAAAGTAGGCAGTTTATGATGAACAAGATTCACTCAGTATAAGGAGGCTTTGGCATGTCCACCCCGATCGATCAGCAAGTTAGAAGGGATTTCAGGCTATTCGCCGGGAGCGCGAATCCGGCGTTGGCGAAAGAAATCGCTGCGATCTTAGGCGTTGAACTCGGTAAAATTACAATCGGTCCATTTCCTAACGATGAAACTCGGATTCAGATTGAAGAAAGTATCCGCGGTACTGATATCTACATCGTCCAGCCAACAAGTCAACCTGCCAACGAAAACCTGATGGAACTGCTAATCACGATTGACGCGATGAAACGTGCATCAGCGCGGCAGATCACCGCTATTATTCCGTATTTTGGGTATTCCCGTCAAGATCATAAGACAACAGGTCGCGAACCGATTAGCGCGAAGCTTGTAGCCAATCTCCTGACTACGGCTGGTGCAAGTCGCGTCATGGCTATCGATCTACACGTGCCACAGATACAGGGTTTCTTCGATATCCCTATGGATCACTTGACCGCCCTAACGACTTTGACAAATTACTTCCGCGAGAAGCAGGTCGAAAATGGCGTAATCGTTGCGCCCGATGCAGGCCGCGCCAAGTTAGCAGAGAAATACGCTGATATTTTGGGACTTCCGTTGGCCATTATGCATAAGCGGCGAACCGGTGTTGATGGACAGAGTATTAAATTCGTCGAACTTGTTGGAGACGTCAGGGGTAAGACCCCTATTATCACTGACGATGAAATACAGACTGGCGGTACAATCCGACAACAAGCCATAGCGTTAGCGGAGGCTGGAGCAGAACCTGCTTACGTGAGTATCGCACACCCTATATTAGTGGGTCCAGCGTTGGAACGGCTCAGCCATCCAGCAATTCGCGAGGTGGTCACCACGAATACGATTCCTGTCCCTGCTGAAAAGCAGCTGGATGGGAAAGTAAAAGTCCTTTCTATTGCACCGCTACTCTCTGAAGCCATCCTGAGAGTCCATCAGCACCGATCGGTCAGCCAAGTTTTCTTGGATCAGCACCTCAATTTCCCAGTGTAACCTATGGGAAAGTTGCTTATAGCGATAAAAACTGATGATCCCGATACTCTACCTCAGCCATTGCGGTTCAAGCATCGGTGGAGGTGAAAAGCAACTTGCATATCTCGTCACAAACATTGATCGGTCACACTATCATCCGCTGGTCGTTTGCCCTGACGATGGCGTTTTTGCAGAACACTTGAGGGCTGCTGATATTCCAACAGTGATTCTCAATCTCCCGCCGTGGCGAAAAGCGAAATCGTTGATAGTGCGGTATAGTGCGGCGAAAAAATTAGCCGCACTCGCCAAGACTCACAACGCGAAACTCATCCACACCTCCGATTCGTGGTTCAATCCGTACCTATGGTGTCTTAGCAAGCAGTTGAAAATCCCCGTCATTTCACATGTTCGGACGCTGCTCACCCCCTCCCAAGTGCGAAAATACAAGTTTGATCAGATGGACAAAATCATCGCTATTTCACAGGAAAACACAATCCCGCTGGTTCAAGCAGGGATCGATCCTGAAAAGATTGCGGTGATACTGAATTGCGTTGATTTATCGGCTTTTCAACCTACTTCTGTAAAAGTAAATTCGGAGGAATATGTCGTCGGCATCGTAGGCAGGATTGAACCCTTCAAACGCCAGAAATCGTTCGTTGAAATAGCAGCGAAGGTCGCTGCGCAAGCCGACAAAGTTCGATTCCACATCGTCGGCGCAGCACTCGACACACCAACACACCGCGCCTATAATCGCGAAGTCCACCAACTGGTAGCCAAATATCAGTTGCAGGGGACTGTCCACTTCACGGGGCACCGCACCGATATGCCCAAGGCGATGCAAGAATTGGATCTACTCGTAACGCTTTCAGCAGGGAGCGTTATTGCAGAGGCGATGGCGGCTGGCAAACCCGTCATCGGCACCCCGATTGGCAGTACAACTGAAATGATTGTTCACAATGTAACGGGATACATCATGCCAGCAGAATCTACAGCGGATATTGCAAACAAGATTATCGAACTCGCTAAAGACCGGAAGCAAAGCGTATCTATGGGACAGCGGGCAAGAAAACATGCCGAAGAGACTTTCGGGGTTGAAACACACGTCCAAAAGGTACAGGACATTTATCAGAAACTGTTAAAGGGTTGAAATTTTTAACGGATTTGACGTATAATAGCAGTATCATTTCGCTAAGAGGAGTGTAATGAAACAATGCTCACGCAAGAACAACGTGATTTTTACGACGAAAACGGCTATCTGGGTGTTGAGGCGGTGCTAACTGCAGAAGAGGTTGCGGACCTTCAGCGAGTGACTGGTGAATTCGTCGAAAAATCGAGAGAGGTCACCGAACATACCGATATTTTCGATTTGGAACCAGGACATACTCCCGCTAATCCACGTGTACGACGTATCAAAAATCCGGGACTCCATCACGTCGTTTACGATTATGCTCTACGGCACCCGAGGATTCTGGATATTGTGGAACAACTTATCGGACCCGGCGTGCGGTATAACGGGCATAAGTTGAATATGAAATACCCGGAGTTCGGAAGTCCGGTTGAATGGCATCAGGATTGGGCATTTTATCCGCATACCAACGACGACCTGCTCGCAGTGGGTGTCGTTATTGATGATATGACCGTGGAGAACGGGGCATTGATGATACTCCCCGGCTCCCACAAGGGACCGACTTTGGACCATCACCAGGATGGTGCCTTTATTGGGGCGGTTACTGACCCCGATTTCACACCAGAGGGTGCTGTTCCCGTCGAGGTGAAGGCAGGTGGCATCACGATCCATCATGTTCGGGCGTTGCACGGCTCCGCTCCAAACACCTCAGACAAACCGCGCCGTTTAATGCTTGCTCAGTACTGTGCTGTAGATGCGTGGCCCCTGAAGGGTATTCCAGATTGGGAGACTTTCAACGGTTTTATTGTTCGTGGCGAACCGACGAATGAACCCCGCATGGTAGCTGCGCCAGTGCGTATGCCGGAACCCTACGCTGAACTAAAAGGCTCAATCTACGAAGTGCAATCTCTGCTTGATAATCCGCTCTATGCGAAGCATCAATAGGGTATAGTAGATTTTAGAATTACTTGGACATCGGACCCGGCACGGTTAGGAAACCGTGCCTACCGGGGGTGTTTTATGCTAAGGGACAGTAATTTAGAGATCGGACAATTTCTGGGCAAAATAGAAAGTGCGAGGCACAGAGACCTCGCACTAACATATAGATATGGTTCTTGAGATAAAATAAAGGTCGAGCAATCCTGCCCTGCTCATTAAGAGCTAGTTAGCGACTGTTGCCTTAAAGCGCGGGTCTGCTTCAACAGCCTTAACCAAAGCGTCTGTTGTAACCTTACCCTTTTCAATCTTCACGACAGCCTTATTTTCTTGCATAGAAACGCTGACGACTTCAGAGACCCCGGTAACCTTTGTGAGTGCATCCTGCACTGCGCTGGTACATCCGCCTCATGTCATGCCGGTTACAGCGAGTGTTACTTCTTCAATACTTGTTTCTGCTGTCTGACTCGGTGCTTTTGCTGCTTGCTCTGGCGTTTCGGTCGTTTGGGTTGATGTTTCTGCTGGTTTCTTTGACGTGTCTGCACAAGCAATCACAAGCAGAAGTGTCGCAAGGCAGACGAGTACGATTCTCACGTTTAAGTGAAGCATAGGTTTATACCCCTTATTTATAGCAGCGATCTTCGGACCGCGGTTTTTAATATTGCACATTAACAGCCTGTTCATATAGAGAGAAAGGGTGAGGAATCCCCACCCCTTCAAACTAATCTTATTGGGCAACTTCGGCACTAAAACCTGCGCCTTTAACTGCCTCGGTAAGTGCGGCAGCCGTCACTTTACCCTTTTTGACCTTTACCACAGCCGTATTCGTATCAGAAGAAACACTCACCACTTCAGAAACGCCTGTGAGCCCGCTAAGTGCAGCCTGCACTTTACTGGTACACGCGCCTCATGTCATACCTGTGACATTCAGTGTTACCTCTTCAACGGCGGCTTGCTCCATGTCTCCGGCCATGTCAGTCTTTGCTTCAGATTCCATTGCGGCACCTTCCATAGAGGTAGCGGCAGTCTCGGACATTTCTGCTTTCTTCCCGATCATACCACACCCTACCATGAATGCAAAGGCGACCAGACAAATTAGCGATAGTTTCGCTATACGCATGAGTTAACC
>VXZL01000136.1 GCA_009845505.1 Candidatus Poribacteria bacterium
TCTATTCCTGTCAAGATTTGAAAAAAGTAACCCACGCGCCTCCATTGTCGCCAACGAATTCAATGCCATAACGACTGACTCACTGCCACATTTTTTTTCAAGTTCCTCTACGATTTCTTCGCTTGAAAAAAATGGACAGAGATCCAGAATCTCCCAGATAATGTTATCAATTTCCAATACGAGGTATTGGCTCAGGTCGGCAACATACATCCGGTTACCCTGTCGGAATTTATGTAGATGCGTGGTAGGTTTCGGACATACTAACATTATACACCCCTTCGCTAACGACAGGTCTCTTTTACCTTTCCACGCCAAAGACTACCATCGATAATCCGTCCATCAATGACCAAAGTCGGAGACCCTTTAATATTGAGTGCCTCCTTCCTTTGAACCTCTTTCACAAGATCTAACGTTATCTTTTTGGTTTCCACCGTTTCTGCAATTCTGCCTACATCCAGTCCCACTTTTTTGGCACAATTCACCCACGCTTCCTCAAGGTGATCCGCGCGGCAGAGCAGATACTCAAAGAGTTTATCTGGATACAACTCGGCGATAACCATTTGTCGCTTGTTCTCAATCAACTCGCTCTCACCACGCAGGCTCGTAAACTCAATCTGTTCCGTTGTGCTTTGCTGAGATTTTTCTTTTTTCCTCACCATAAACCTTAACTTGAAATCAATTGTATTTCCATACTTTTCAAAAAACGGGAGCAATTCCTGTTCTGCTTTCACAGCATACGGGCAATACGACATCACAAAAAGTTCAATCTCGGGTTTCATGGGGCCCCGCATACGCTGCTCAAGGATCTGTTTGAGGCTCAACTCAGTTCGACTGTGATCGACTTCAGACATAACGTATTCAATAAGTTGGTCGAATCCCGGAGAATGTTCTGGCGTGTGACATTCCATACAAACTTTTTCAGGCACTTGACCGCGGATATTGTTTTTCAGCGGTGTGTATACGTGTTGTTTACCCGGACCGTGGCAGGTTTCACAGCCGACATCCGCAAGGTGTTTGCGATCGGAATTCCCTATCTGATAACCGCTTTCATACCCCGCTCCAGTGGCGTGGCACGTGACGCATTCTGGATAATACTCCCTGCCAACTGTGCGTAACGTGTTAAACGCTGTCGCATGCGAGGAGTGTGACCACTGGGTGAACGCTTTCTGATGGCATTCTTGGCAGGCTTGAGAACCGATATAACTGTTTCTATCATCTTGTTCAAAAGGCTCCAAAGCAAACAAGCGATGACTAATGGCCTGCAATTGACCGTCGGTAGCAACTTGATGATAGAAATCATCCAAGAGTCTCCTAATGTCTGGATCGTCTGGGACATGCTCGGTTAGGGCAATTTGCTGAATGTCTACCTCCGTGTCGGTTAGCAGTAACGCACCCAATGTCTTCCCCTTGGAATTACAGGATACCAATAAGACATTGCCAATCTTCTCAGTCTCACCTTCATGCGGACTCAATATTGCTGAAAGATTTGGATACTTCTGCGCCAACGCTCTATTGACTTCTGGGGAAGAATGACTCAGCCCAACAACAAAATCGGATTGTGCTTGAACTTCAGAAAGAAGCAAATCGAACTTATCAGACACAGACGCTATTTCCGCTGGAGCCTTAAAGTCCAATGCGACCAGAGCGATCCGTTTCTCTCCAACCGTTTTTATTAAATACGAGCCAGAATCTTGGGTTAAATCTGAACTCAAAAATGGAAACGACACGTCAACTTTCTGATTCTGAACAATCTCAGTCTCTGCCTCAAAAGGGAAAAAGGCATCATAACCCATCATTTCCATTGCTGTAAAGGTTGTTTGCACGCGATGCCGGTCTCGCATAATAACCACATCGTCAGTTGAAACGGTATCGGATTCAAATGAATGCGGTTTTATGCTCGGAGGTCGAGAAGGTGGGATGCCACCGAGATCCACCAGCAGCGGAAAAAATCCGTTTTGTCGAATATGGGATATCGCTTTTGCCCGTCTCGATAACCCACCAGATTGTCCAATGAAACAACCGCACGGTTCAAGCTGCGCTTGCGTGTTACCGGTGAAGAGAAGCAGCTGCGTGCTGTCGGGTGACATCTGTTTCAACTGATGAAGATAGTCTGCCAAAGATGTCGCCTGAATCTGAGCAGCAAGTTGTTTCGTCTCCCTGATATGTTGTAATCGTTTCGCCTCGCTCCATTCTTGGTAAGCAAACGGACCTATAATAACAACAGTCAGAACCAGCGTAAGTAATATGTATTTTTTCACAAAAATCTCCAGTTTCCCTAAATTTAGACAATTGTAGCAGTCGTTAATCCCCGGACAGAAAAAGTGAGTAGCAAGCAATAATACAGAATGTAAAGCGAGAACACATACAGATACATTCTATGTAAAAGATAAGTTCTCGCTTATTGGTAGGTTGTAGGGTTCTATCTAAGGATACCGTTTAAAAAAGCTCCCAGCCCGTTAGATACATTCAGCGACACCAAAGCTAGTGAAACATTGCTCATTGATATCGCACCATACAGCCACACCCGTGAAAGGGTCCACACACCAAAATTGAGCCTCTGCGGTATTGGGTGCGAGTAGATGCGATGCGAGGATCGCTCCGGTCGCAACAACTCCAGCGACCAAGGCATTCTTATGAGCAACATGTCCATCCTCTTTTACAAAGAAGTCACTCAAACGTTGTTTCGTCAGTTGTGCTATGTGCGTTTGCATGGGTTTTCCCCTCCTTTCCTGTATCAGATAAGAATTTAACCCATAACGCCAGATTTCTGACGCTAAGGTTGAGGTGTGCGTTTGCTCTTAAGTTCGCCCCAACGCGTAGATAGTTTGTTCATCGCCTCTACAGCACGAAATCCGGTATCAAACATAAGGACATCAGTAAAAAGTTCCCGGTTTTCTCCCCTGCCACCGAAAACATAGATTTTGCCGTTGGCCCCTGCCGCTCCGAAAGGGGTAATAGGAATCGGCATTGATGGAATATCGCTCCATTCCTCTGTCTCTGGATTGTAGACATCCACCGTCGCCAGATACGTAGAAAGTCCACCGTCCCTAACCGAACCCCCTATCAGATAGATTACATCGCCAAGACTCACTGTCGAAAATGAAATCCTAAGGTTTAATATCTCATTCTTCTTTCGCCAGCGGTTGGTTTTCGGGTTATACTCTTCAATGGTCGTCAGAAAAGGACCCCCATCCCAAAATTGTGGCCATCCACGTCCGCCAATCGCATAAATGCGATTCTGGACAACGCCAACACCGGAACCATCGCGGCGGGTGGGCATATTCGCACGTTTTGTCCACGTATCGGTGGCAGGATCGTAAACCTCTACGAGCTTAAGACGCCCGGGCTCCCCAGCCTGTATGTCGAAGAAGTGAATAGCCCCGCCTATAGTATAGATTTTACCAGCAACAGGACTAATACCAAACTGTATACGAGGTGCAGACATGTCTTGCTTTCGTACCCATGTATCATTCTGCGGGTTGTATGCTTCCACAATATCCAGATGTTTCACGTTCGCCGCACGATTGTCTATTGCATTATAGCCTCCAAGGACATAGATAATCCCATCAACAACCGCTGTTTTAGGACCCATGCGCGGTGTTGGCATATCTGCTCCCCGATGCCACGTGTTCCTTTGTGGGTCATACACCTCAACAGTTGACAGTCCATAGGGACCACGCCTATTTTCAAAAAGAGTGCCACCGATAAGGTAAATTTTGCCATTGACAACTGCCGTGGAGAAACCCCTTCTATGTGTCGGAAGTTCAGATATAACTTCCCATTTTTCCGCGGCAATATCCTCTATGATCGCAAAGACCAAAACAATAGCCACCAAAACAACAACCCATTGTAAATGCTGAAAAACTTTGAACATGATTTGCTCCTCCTTCTCAATCACGAACAGGATGTCAAAATATGCGGGAAAAGTAAGAAATGCTACCTTCTCAGACTTTCCCCGCACTTGAGTGAGAGTTGTGTACTCAGCACCCATTATAAACATTGATACCACCATCCACCGAATTGGTGTTGGCCTGATACGCACACATCCTCTATGTCGTCGCACCATGCGTCACCGCACCAAAAACCATCAGCCAATGCCGGATCAGGCGCAAGTAACATTGAAGCGAAGATTGCACCGGTTGCGACGGTGCCAGCAGCTAACGCATTCCTATGTGCAACATGTCCATCTTCTTTGACGAAGAAATCGCTGAGACGCTGCTTCGTTAGTCGAACTACATTTGTTTGCATGAGAGTTTATCTCCTTTCTTTAGATTGAATAAAGGTATTGCTAAAGACCTGGTAAAGATACCTCTCAAGGCAACTTCAACAGCTAATAGTGATATTTCACATTCATACCACTTCGCAATACTCTCTTCTCCATAATGCAATTCTCGTGCCAATTGGAGAACCCTTATCATCAGCGGATTTTCGCAAAATATCAACTACGCAAATTTTTCGCAGTCGGCAAAATCTGCATACCTTACTCTGCAGATTTTGCGTAGTCAAGACGGACACAATTCGCGGATTGTTCGGGTTCAAACTACTTTTATGAAAGGTCCGGTGAAAGGTCGGGGTTACAAATCCATCCTACAATGATAGGTATTCCACTCCAATTCTGCGTAAGTCCTATCTATAAATATATTTCAAAGCAATTAACCGTTGCACTCAACAAGCGTCAGTAATATGTATTTTTTTTACAAGAATCCCAAGTCTCCGCAAATTTTGGGACGAAGTCATAGAATTCCTCACGGTTGGCTTTGTCGGTGTGCTTTGAGCTCTCCCCAGCGGGTTGAGAGCTTACCGATTGCGCTGGCTGCCCGAAAGCCGGTATCAAATACCTCAACAGTTTTATAGAACTCCTGATTTTCCCCTCTTCCCCCAAAAACATAAATCCTGCCATTCACGGCTGCCACACCAAACGGTTTCTTTCCGGTTGGCATCGGCGAACTCTCATGCCATTTTTCCTTAGCCGGATCATAAACTTCTACAGTCCCAAGATACGTAACAACAACACCATCAACGCCGCCAATAACATAGATTCTATCTGAAACGACAACCGCTGAAAACGAACTCCTAAGTCTTGGCATATCTACCCCCTTTTTCCACCTATTCGTTTTAGGGCGATAGATCTCGACGGTTTGCAGAAATGGGCCCCTTTGATTAACAACTTCTGGCCACCCACTGCCGCCAATCGCATAGATCGTGTCCTTGATAACCGCCGCCTGAAGCAAATGTCGTCGCGTCGACATTTTAGCGCGATTTGACCAGGTGTCAGTGTCCGGATCATACATTTCTACCAAATCCAGCCTCCACGGCTTTATCAGATAATTTAGCCCCCCAATCACATAAATCTTCCCTGCAACTACCCCGATACCAAACGATCTGCGAGCCACAAGCATATCTTGCTTGCGTTCCCACGTGTCAGTTTGCGGATCGTAAACTTCAGTCACTTTTGGAAACCTGAGGTTCTCCCCACGGTTGTCTATACCCGCGTAGCCCCCAATCACATAGATTTTACCATCTACAACGGCTGCTCTTGCGTGCGCCCGGGCAGTTGGCATATCTGCGAGTCTTTCCCACGTGTTGGTTCGCGGGTCATAGACTTCTGCCACAGAGGTCCCAAAGGGGCCCCGCCAGATACCAGGCTCGTTTTCACGTTTACGCCCCCGCGCATTTTCAAACAACGTCCCACCGAAAAGATAAATCTTACCATCTACAACAGCCGTTGCGAAATCTGCTCGCTCGGTCGGTATCTCAGTTACCACTTCCCAATTGTTTTGGGGAATACCCTCTCGGGTTGCAAGCAAGAGCAGCACAACGACTCCCGTAAAAATAACGATCTGAAGATTAGAAACCCTTAACATCGGCGATCCCCCTATTGCGTTGACCCAAAAGGTAATATAGAGCGAGAACCTATACAAAAGTCTCACTTTAGGTAAGGATAAGTTCTCGCCCTTGTTATAACCACCTATTTACCGGCAGTTCTTCATTTTAACAACCGTCTTCTTTATCTGCAGCGTAATAGAATACATCACCATTGTGATGAAAACCAGAGCAACAATATTCTTCATCCGGGTCATACTCAAAGAAATTGTGTGGCCATTCACCGCAAATATCTGCCTCTGCAGTATTGGGTATGAGCAGCAATGATGCGAAAATCGCACCCGTTGCTATCGTTCCCGCAACGAGAGTGTTCTTGTGAGCAACATGTCCATCTTCTTTGACGAAGAAATCGCTGAGACGCTGTTTCGTCAGTTGCACTACATGAGTTTGCATGAGAAGTTTATCTCCTTTCATTAGATTGGATAACGGTATTGCTAAAGACTTGGTAAAGATACCTCTCAAGGCAACTTCAACAGCCAATAGTGATATTTCACATTCATACCACTTCGCAATACTCTCTTCTCCATAATGCAATTCTCGTGCCAATCCGAAATACCTTATCATTAGCGGATCTTCGCAGTCGGCAAATTCTGTATACCTTACCCTACAGATTTTGCATACTCCTAAACCAACAGCCTCAGCGCACGATACTTCGGAAACCCAACACCAACAGCCATAAGACGATAATTTACACCCAAGCAGCATGTCCACTATCGACCATCCTTCGATTAACGTACAAGCCATCTGGATACCGCCACACATGGGAGACTGCGCGACCGTAAAGATCAATAGCTACGGGTTTGATCCTGACGCGTTTCTTTCCTATGAGGAGCTTCAGATAGACAGTTGCGCTTCGTCCTTGTGGTGTGCCGCTTTCGGGAGCATTTATATTTGCCAAGCGAATTATTTGAGTTGAAGCTGTAAAAGTATCACCATCAATCACAGACGTAACATGGGTTGAATATTCATTCATCTCTTTACCCCTGCCTCAAGAATAGACTGTGTACCTTCATGCCGTTTGGTGAAAGATAAAGGTCTTATAGTATAATAACGCGTGAGGAGAACTAAAAGGTTGCAGAAAGTGCAATTCTTAAATAGGACTTACGCAATTTTGACCGTAAGGCATTCTATTAGATGGAAATGCTTGGACGCACACGGTTTCCTTTGGAACGCACAACCTAACAGGTTATGCTACAAAAGAGCATTCTGCGTAAGCCCTATTTAAAAGAAAAGGCGCGTAAGGGACGCGCCAATGGTTATGCGAATTTTAAATCTTGACAGAACGGAATAGAGGTGTTATGATACCGCTGAAATTTAGTTGTTCTCGGCACCTTCGTCGATCCAGTCGATGAAGAGTTGGACCTGATCGGCATCAAGTGGTGGTGGAATAGGGGGCATACCACCGCCATCAATGCGTTTGACGACAAGGCTGCCATCACCATTGCCAGCGTCAAAGGCTGCACCGCCGTTTCCGCCTTTTTTGAAGGTGTCGTATTGCGTGAGGTCAAGCCCTGCAACACCGGGTGCAGCGTGGCATCCTGGAATGGCGCATCGTTCAGCGAGGATTGGCTGAATATCGTCCTTAAAAGAGACTTTCGGTTCTTCAACGACAGGCTCTTCGACGGGCACATCAACGCCAGCAGGTTGTTCTGCAGGAACCGGTGGTTGAGTAGCAGGCGGTGTTGTCGTGGGTTGGAGGACATCGGTCGTTCCTGTGGTGTCGCCTTCGTCGCCGCAGCTTGCAATGAAGATAGCAGTAAGAAAAAGACTTATGGCGAAAACAGGAATAGAGAGGACCCGGGATAGTCGGTTACGTGAATGAACCGAAAATGAATCAATCACAATAGTATTCTCCTTTGTTGAGATAATGTGTCTGTTAGTAGGAATTTTGCTATTTTGTATAT
>VXZL01000359.1 GCA_009845505.1 Candidatus Poribacteria bacterium
ATCAACTTCTAAGCGCCGCCTTCATTTGGTGTGCTTATTTCTAATATGCACCTTCTCTCTACATATAGTAGGGTTCCTTGGGTTTGAAATTCAGAACGCATCTGCTCAGATCATCGATCCGGATTTAGTCCTATATTTCGATTATGAGGATTTTGATGGCAATACTGTCGTTGGCAAGGCTGGCCGTGGTTATGACGGTGCGATTCAGGGGAAGGTCACACAGTCTGACGATGGGAAGTTTGGCAAAGCTGCCCATTTCGCAGCAGGTAGTTTTCTTGATCTTGATGGACCCAACATCAAGCCTGATGATATTCCAACCGAAGGAATGAGCATTGTCGCGTGGATTAACGTTGAGGCTATCTCAGACATGGCAATTTTCAACGCACGTGCTGCCGATAACACATGGCTTGTGCATCCAGAGGCACGCGGGGACGGAAACTATCGCTGGCTCAATCGGAGTGCAGGCGGCACAACGATCTTTGATATCCGCGCTGGGAAAAATGAAGCCAATGAATGGATACATTATGCCGGCACATTCAGTCGCGCCGACGGGTTAGCTGTGCTTTACATCAACGGAAGCAATGTTGGGGAAGAGAAGGCTCGCGTTGGCACGCCAATCGCACCAGATTGGGGACAGGGGGCTCGCGTCGGTTTTAATATTGACGATGCCCGCCCGTTTAATGGACTCATGGATGACCTTAACGTCTGGAAACGTGGTCTGACCGAAGAAGAAGTCAATATTATCATGAACGATAGCGTTGAGGCATTTCTCGCTGTTGAAGCGCAAGGCAAATTGGCGACGACTTGGGGTAGACTCAAAGCCTCACAGTAACGCGAAATCTCAAACGCAGTAGGCACGGTTTTGCGGTGTACTCGCCTCGGTTCATGCCACACGGCATGAATACCGTTGATTCTGATTCTGATTCATGCGACATGCATTCCGAACCGTGCCAGACTCAAAGGGTCAAATTCAATACCTTGGCGAGGTAATCTTTCTCGGAGAGCAGGTCTTTGTTAACGCGAATACTCGCTTCGTGGAAACGGTAATCATCTTTACCGCGTCGGTAGTAACACTGCAAGTGTCCTGCTTCAACCGCTTTTTTTAGGTCTGCGCGGGGGATGTCGAGCATGGCCGCCGCTTCTTCCAGATCATACTCGACCACAGTATGGCGTATTTGCATTTTTATTTTCTCCGGCTTCGGTAATGCTTTGTTGAATCTCTTAATCACAACACAAGGACAGGCAATTGTCAACGTTTTTTCGGTTGAAAGCATACTTCATAAGCGTCTCGGTTTTCTGTTGTTTTACAATAGGGTTAGAGGCGGATGCTGAAAATATCTTATCGCGCTGGGATCAAACCTTTTTTGACCGTATTTATGATGCGCCACCACGCCAAGAGCCGATGTGGACGATCATGGGAGGTATCTCAGATCTTGGCGACTATCGCGGTGTGATGGGTGCCTCAATTCTCCTTATGGCCTACGGAAATGAATCCCATCGAGAAACCGGAAAGTTGTTGGCTTCGGCGTATATAGGAGCTGCCGGCATAACGTATGGCATGAAAAGGCTGATAGGCAGGAAACGTCCGCTTGATGAAACTTTGGGGAATCCAGCGATGCCGTCAGGGCACGCCTCTATTATATTTAGTGTTGCAACCATTTTGGGGTATCAATATCCAAAATGGCGGATTCCGCTCTACCTCGGTGCTGGACTCGTCGGGTTCTCGCGCATCTATTTAGGACGACATTATACATCAGATGTCGTCGTTGGCGCAGCAATTGGTACGACAATGGGCATGCTTGTCTGGCATAAACGCATCACGCTACTGAAATGGGAGTTTTAGTTTCTAAAACTTGTTGATTAACACCATTAAATCGTGTTAACACTAAATCACTTGACAATAAAATTCACGCTGTGTAAAATATAGTTACCAAAGGAGGGTGGGACACATGACTTCTAAGAGAGATCGCGTCTATTTCCGATACCAGATTATGAGCAGCATCGGTTTGCTTCTTCTAATTGGTGTATTCTTGGCTGGGTGTGCTGCTACGCCATACCCTTCAGTTGAAGTCTACATGGAACCCGTCGAGGGACGTTTTAACGCCCAAATTGATCCAGAAACGGCGGCGGCGACCGTCGAAAAAAAGGGCGTCGCGGTTACGATTGAACCGATTGATGAGGTCGAACTGTTCGCACTCACCGAAGATCCAAAATTAAATCCTTATCTTATCGTTGAGCGGAATGGGGCTGTTGAACCTATCTACACCGTGTTTGGCATTACCGTCCATAACCGCGACCACCGTCGTGTCCTTGTTGATGACATAGCTGTTCTAATTGATGGAAAGGACACGCAGTATGCCAATCTCTCTACCGATTACTTCGACTCACTTTACGACGATGTAGATATCTCGCACCAGAATCCTTATGTGCCGCTGACTTACCCCTCCTATTATGGGTATCACCAGTCCTATATAGATGCCGAAGCATTAGAGTGGGGACGCATTGTGATAGAAGATAGCGTCTTTGAAAGTGGTAAATTGTTCTCCGGCGCGAGACGGAGTGGTCTTTTAGTTTTCGATCGACTTCCCAGTGACACGACAGACGTTAGGATTGTTGTTCCTGAAGTTCGGATAATTCATTCAGATGGTAAAGCAGATAGATTGCAATTTAAATTTGATTTTAGACAGGTCTTGCAACAAAATAGCGAATAACCTCACCGGCTTAATTCGTCCTAATAACACGCAGGATCGCTAAATAACGAAGGGAGTATACCTAAAATGCGAAATTGGCTTGTCGGATTACTAATAGTAGGACTCGTGTCCATTTTGGGGTGTCAAGCCCAAGACAGGAGCACAGGCCAAACACAGAGGGCACCAAGGGAATTAAAAGTCGCCGTTGCCGCGCCATTTACGGGCAATGCCGCCGCTTTTGGAGAGATGATCCGCCGCGGTGCTGAACTCCAAGCAAAAGAAATTAACGATGCCGGTGGAATCAACGGAATGAAGTTTACACTGGTTTTTGAAGATGATGCCGGTAAAGATGCAGAGGCAAGCCTCGTAGCAGAGCGCATCGCCAATAATCTACAGATCCTTGCGGTCGTTGGACATTTCAACAGTTCTTGCTCGTTGGCTGGAAAACCGATTTATCAACGGGCGGGTATCGTCGAGTTGTCACCCGGGTCCACGAATGTGACGGTTTGTGAAGGGAGCGACTGGACGTTCCGCAACTTGTATCGCGACGATTTCCAAGGAAAATTCATCGCACAATATATTGACAAAGTCTTGACGGACCTGCAATCTGTCGCTGTTTTTTTTGATAACGACGATTATGGGCGTGGTTTAAGGAACGCATTCGTTGACGAAGCTGAAAAGATAGGGCTTGACCTGGTCGCTTCGGAAGCTTATGATCGCGATAATACCGATTTTAAGGCACAACTCACCAGTATTAAAGCCAAAAATCCCGACGCTGTTTTCATCTCAGGACTCTATACTGAAGCAGGCTTGATCGCTAAACAGGCGCGGGAGGCTGGAATTGAGGCACAATTCTTCGGAGCGGACGGTGTGGATTCCCCTGACTTCCTCACAATCGCAGGCGATGCCGCCGAAGGTACTTATCTCACAACGCCTTTTACCTTTGGTGCAGCTGGCGAAGATGCCCTACAGATGGCAGCTAATTTTGAGGAAATGCACGGGGTCGCACCCGATACATGGGCTGCACTGACCTACGATGCCGTTGGAATGATCGCAGAAGCTCTTGAAAAAACTTACAACGCAGAGGCAGCCGTCGCTGATAACCGAAAAGCCATCCGAGACCATTTGGCATCTTTGGATACGCCTGAGGAGGGCTACAAAGGGGTTACGGGGCTAACCTATTTTGATATAAATGGCGATACGGTAAATAAACCGGCTTACGTGAAAATTGTGAAGGATGGACAATTTGTTGCCGCTGATCAGCAACTACTTGAATTAGAGTGATTTTAAAACGGATTTTTCACCTTATAGAATCGGAACAGTCCGCCATCAGGGAAATAGTCATCAATACGCTCACTTCCTTCGTTTTTAAAAGGGCAATTGAAACTTTGCCACTTTTTGTGGTTTTATTGTTTCTTGACTGACTGCTGAAAGGTGGCGTAGCCACCGCCCTGACTGCTGACGGCAAAAAAAGAAGATTATGGCACAATTTTTAGAGCAAATTATTAACGGATTGGTACTCGGCGGCATCTATGCACTCATCGCGGTCGGTTATACCATGGTTTACGGTATTATCCAACTGATTAACTTCGCACATGGCGAAATTTTCATGTTTGGTGCATATATCGCACTCATGCTTATAACTGTTTTCGGTATACCGTTCTGGATAGCACTGCCACTGAGTATGATTCTGTGTGGGATGTTAGGAATGCTGATAGATCTGGTCGCATACCGACCGCTTCGGAATGCGCCGCGTCTATCGGCATTGATTACAGCAATAGGTATGTCGTTGGCACTACAGAACCTCGCGCGAATGATTTGGTCAGCCCGGCCCCGTCAATTTCCCTCTGAAGTGCTCCCTACTATTTTCCTGAGTCAGAACGCGGTTTCACTTCCCGGAGGCGCGTCTTTACCTTACAGGGATGTGTTTATTATCCTATTGGCACTCGTTTTAATGGTAGCCCTAAACAGGTTGATTTATCTAACCAAAATCGGCAAAGCCATGCGGGCGTGTGCCCAAAATCCTGTTGCAGCGAATCTGATGGGAATCCGGACAAACCGAGTGATTGCTATAACCTTTATTATCGGTTCTGCCTTAGGGGCGGTCGCGGGAGTGATGGTAGGTTTGCGAGAAGTGGTTACGCCAACAATGGGCTACTATAAAGGAGTCGCGGCTTTTGCCGCTGCGGTTCTCGGCGGTATCGGCAACATTACTGGGGCAATGCTCGGCGGCATCATTATCGGATTAGCCGAGGTTTTTGGAGCGGGGTATATCTCCTCCGGATACCGCTTGGCAATCGCCTATATTATTATGATCGCAGTAATTGTTATTCGTCCTTCTGGACTCTTTGGCAGATCAACGGGGCAGCGCGCTTAATATGAAAAATCGATTAACACCCAAAAACATCATCTTTGGTTTATTTATCTGTTTTCTGCCGTTATTAATGTATGGCATTGATGCCATAGCCCTCTTCCTGTCCCATCAGGATATTTATCTCGGTCTCCCAAGTGGAGATTACATGCTGCGGATTATTGTCCGCGCCTATCTCTATATGCTCTTGGCTATCGGACTGAATATTGTGTGTGGGTTCACAGGACTCCTTGATCTCGGCTATGTCGGGTTTTACCTGATTGGGGGCTATACGGCAGGTTTATTGATGGCGCGCCTCGGCGTGAGTTACTGGATTGCATTGCCGCTCGCTGTGCTCAATGGCGCGTTGTGGGGATTGTTGCGGGGGGCACCCACTTTGCGGCTCACGGGTGATTATTTCGCAATTGTTACCTTTGGGTTTGCTGAGCTGCTCTTCCGTATCGTGAAAAACGAGCAGTGGTTAATTGGCGGTCCAAATGGATTGGTTCGCGACATTCCGCCACCTGCTATTCTCGGAGTGGTGTTCAATCAGAATTGGCACAATTACTACCATATTCTCATCCTGCTCGTCTTAGTGGTCTTTATCACCTATCGACTGCAGCATTCTCGGGTCGGGAGAGCGTGGGTTGCAATTCGTGAAGATGAACAGGCGGCTGAAAGTATGGGGATCAATGTCAGTCGCTATAAGGCACTGGCATTTGCAGTGAGTGCAGCCATCGGTGGTTTAGGTGGCGGTTTCGTGGCGCAATTCCAAGTTAACATTAGCGCACCTTTCTTTGAATTCTGGGAGTCTATCCTCATCCTCTGTATGGTGGTCCTTGGCGGTATGGGAAGTATAAGGGGTGCAATGATAGGTGCAGCGATTCTCGGATCGTTAGGAGAAGTGCTGAGACCCGGCTTCATTATCCCTTACCAATTTGGCGGGTCACGCTACCTTATTTTTGGGCTTATTCTCATCCTCTTAATGCGTTTCCGCCCCGGTGGATTAACCCTCAAAAAAGCTTAAGGGGTCAGAAATTTGCGTCCCGCTTTTCGCTTCCCGCGTTTTGCGTTTTGCGGTCTACGGTTCGCGGTCTGCGGTTCGCGGATAGCCATCTTTCGCAGATAAGCAGAATTAATGCCCCTGCTACAAACAATTGGAAGCGTTCTCGGTATTTCCCATCTCCATGGATGCTGACGCGCTGCCTTTCCAGGCGCGCTAAATCTGTCCGTAACGCTATGATTCCAGCGGACGCACGATAGTAACGACCACTCCCTGCTTTGGCGATTTCTTGAAGATGCGTTTCGTCTAATGCCGTTAGCACAAGTTGTCCGTTGACATCGCGCTTGTACGGCGCAGTCTCTGTACCAGGCACTTGTGGAAGCGGAATCGGGACAGATTGGACAGGATTACCCACACCGACGCAGTAGACGTATACGCCTACCTGACTCGCCGCTTTAGCTGCTGAGATTGCCGCTTCTCCGTGATCCTCCCCATCTGTAAACAGGATCAGCACCTTCTGTCCTCTATCATCGGGGTCTATTGCTGTTAGGTCGTCCTGATCCGAAGTCAGTCGCTCGGTCGCTATCTCTATGGCATTACCGATGCGGGTGCCGCTATGGATCAATGTATCGGCGGTTATTGCTTCCAAGAATTCTCTGAGCGTGTCAATGTCGTTCGTCAATGGACATACCACGAAACTCGCTTCGGCGAAGTAAAGCAGACCGAATCGGTCACCCTCAAGTTCCGCTAAGAGTGAGAAGATAGCCTCTTTAGCCTGCGTGAGTCGTCGAACAGATGTGTTATCTTCTGCCAGCATACTCGTTGAAATATCAAGCCCAAGCATAACGTCCAACCTTTCTGCAACCCGTTCAGGTGCCGTGCCCCATTGTGGGCGAGCGATCGCCAGCGTCAGAAAAAGATAACTCAACAACAGCAACCCCGCTTGAACTTTGTGTCGTCGTAGATGCGCCGCATCCACATTACTGTGGAATCGCAGCAGCGCCCTCCGTTTCTGTCGCAATCCGAAGAGTAGCAACAGAATTAGTGGCGGAATTGCCCATAGGAAGTGGAGAAATTCTGGATGACCAAAACGGAGCCAGTTCATTTTTTATTTTCCTATAGAAAAAATAAGTCCGAAACTACTATAATAGATGTAGGATTATTTCACTGGTAGTTGCGGTTTTGCAGCGTACTCGCTCAAATGGGACGTGCATTCTAACCGCACCAGTCACCGAGTGCACACTTAATTGTGGGTTTTACTATAAAAGGTATTGACTGATGATTGCTAACCGCTGAGGGGCGTAGCCGCCCCGAGAGCACAGTGTCTATGTTAGAGGAGGCTGATTATGTTAGAGACACAGAAAACGTCCCAGGCATCCACGCCTATCAATCGCTTCTACTTACGCTATTTGCGCGAACAGGTCCTCCAGTTCACCCAAGAAGAGTTGGCTGAAAACATAAACATTTCTGTCCAGACAGTCAGAAACTGGGAGACCGGCAGAACACAGCCAAACCAAAAACAACGCCCCATTTTGGAAAGATGCTTAGGTATCGCCCCCGGGCACCTTGCGTTGAACATCAAGGAGATTCTCTACGAAGATTTCAACGCTGCCTATTTCGGGGATGAAGCCGCTCGCCAACGACTCAGCTGGGCTTATGAAAACAGAAAACTCACAAAATTTATTGATGGTCTCAGTTCTGAGTCAATAGAGCGATAATGTTTGAGAACCGCCAAAGTCTAAAA
>VXZL01000002.1 GCA_009845505.1 Candidatus Poribacteria bacterium
CCATCGTTGGGTGGGCGACTGTAAACCGTGACGGACGCTGGCAGCCGGCTACTGCGGTATTGGACCTCTTTTTTCATCCCAATTTCTCAGACGCTGTTCCGGCGTTGCTTTCAGCGGTGACGTTTCCCGATGTGAAGGTGCAGTGTTATGTTGATAGCGGTGCTGAGCAGAAAGCAGCGGTTTTAGAAGCTGCCGGATTTACCTGCGAAGGTCGGTTTGAAAAGCAGTTTGTGTATGGTGGAGAGGCTTATGATGTTTTGGTGTTTGGGCGGGGTAATTCCTGCTACTCTGTAGAAGCGTGATATTCATCAAGCTCGAGGTTGGCGTTTGTCTTCCTTAGTGGCGCGCTTGTAGACTCTTCAGTAGCAGCGTTAATATGGGTACTTACAGTTTCTAAAGATGTAATTGAAAGACAGCATCCCAAAGCACTGAGAACGGTTCTAAGGGTATCGATCCGCGGTGCTTTTTCACTTGCTAACACCTTCGAGAGGAGCTGGGGATCAATGTCTGTTCTTTTGGCGAGTTTGGAAATTCCGCCTTGTGCTTCAACGACATACCGGAGTGCTAATTGAACTGTGGTGAAATTTCCGTGAAACTGATATTCTTCCATAACAGCAGATAGATAGCCGCTTACATTCTCTTGTTCAGCAAGTTGCTCAATGAGGAGGGTGTCCCATGTTCCATAAATCTTCATCGTTTGTGCCTCTCTTTGCATTCGTTCCAATAGTTTTTTGCGAGTCTAATATCCCGTTTCTGTGAAGACTTGTCGCCCCGCACAGCAGAAGAATAATTGTGTTATCGACTTTACCAAAATAGATGCGATAGCCTGCCCCGAAATTGAGACGTAGTTCCCAAACTCCATCTCCGACAAATTTATGGTCTCCAAGGTTCCCAGTTGTGACAGAAGTGAGTCGTGCTTGAATCCGTTGTCGTACTCTTGTATCTTGAATTGAAAAGAACCATTCTGTGAAAGGTTCGTGACCGTTTGGAATCTGATAAAAATCTATTGCTCTCGGATATGCATTACGCATTGATGATTTCTCGTCTATCAGGGATCAACAAACTGAGAGGAATTATACCACAGCTTGAAGTGTCGTGTCAAAAGAAATTGGGGGACATGTCTGCTTTGTGTATGGGTATGTAAATATTTTGTCGATTATCAGAATGTCTGAATCGCGGATTTTCTCGGATGATCCGGATAACACGGATTTTCAGACTACGTCCTATCAAACCCAGGCTTATCTATGGCGGCTGAACACCACTTCTACAAACGTGTCGGAATAGTAAGTGTCAAAAACTGGACACACCCTTTGTGCATTTTAAGTTGGAAAAATTTTAACATTTGTAGTATTCAGTAAAACCCAGCAGTTGAGCTCCATTGAGCTTGATCACCGAAATCATCTTGAAAAGCCTGCAAATCCTGATTCAGACAATTAATAACTAACCGTCAACCGTTAAACAATCCTGCAAATCCTGCTCCAGATTCATAGACCTCCGACAAACCCACGTCACGCCTGACTTTATGCGGTTTCTAAACCCGTAATTTTCATAGCGTTAAGTATGAAAACTATGAATCACAACCCCACTGCATCCAACCTATGGCTACACAAAGGGCGTCCCTACGAGATGGATATCCCAAAAGACAGTACCGCAATATGGGGCTGAAGAATGAAAACGAAACATGTCTGAAAAAGTTGTAAAAAGCCCTTGATATACCAGCGGATTTATGGCATAATTAGTATAGTTCAGAATTAATTGGATATTAGAATTGGCGAGGTTAGGAGACCTCGCCAGCGGCGGCAGTAGTGTGTGCATCTGTCCTACGCGTTTCTGCAGTCGGGCAAACTTTATGAGGAGAACCCATGAAAAAAAGAAAGTTCGGATATAAAACCTTATGGACTGCGTTGTTGCTCAGTAGCAGCTTTCTCATCATATATTTACAAGCCGCTGCAGCCGGAACCCTGTCTTTTACTTCCAAGCACGAAGGCAAATCTAATCTTTATCTTATAGATAGCACAGAACAAAATCTTCAAAAACTCGAAACCAATAACACGAATAAATCCTCTCACACTTGGTCCCCGGATGGACGCTTTTTCGCCTACCACTCCAATCATGCTGGTAGTCCTGACATCTACGTGATGGACATCAGAAACAAAGAGACCCGTCAGTTGATAGGCCATCCCAGCAGAGACCTATACCCCGCGTGGTCGCCTAATGGAAAATGGATCGCCTTCGTCTCGGATCGGACAGGGAATATGGATATCTATAGAATTAATGTGAATGGTTCAAATCTAAGGCGATTGACAAATAGGGGAGACAACAACAACCCCGCGTGGTCGCCAGACAGCCAATGGATCGTCTATGATTCCTATCGCGGTGGGAACCACAACGCAGGCGTTCCTGGACGGCATTATCTCTATAGAATGGCTGCCGATGGCGGTAGGACGGAACAACTCAGAGGTGCTCCAAACTTATTGGGATGCACATGGTCGCCCGATGGCAAACAGATTGCCTTCGCTGCTGGGAATCCCGGAGATCAAGGCATCAACATCTACGTTATGGATACCGATGGCGACAATCTCGGCAGACTTACGCGCGTCGGTGCATGGGCTGAGGCCAGTCAGCCAGCATGGTCCCCCGATGGACAGTGGATCGCCTATGCCTTCAAAAAGGTGGTCCGCCAGCTGAAACCCGGTGAGAGAGTCCCCATCAATGAAGTCTTTGGTGATAGTGCCATCTATCTCGTAAAGGCTACAGGTGATGTCAATGAACCCATTGAGGTGGCGAATGGATTCTCACTCGGTTTAAATCCAGTATGGGTGCCAGAAACTTTCTTCTCCGTTTCCCCTACTACAGAAAAACAAATCACCTTCTGGGGTACGCTCAAACAGTTAGTAATTGACTGACCACTATCGCATTAGGAACTACGCTCATAACTTATGCCCACAACTATTTCCGCACGGCGATTTTCCCGACCTTCTGTTTACGGATATCGCCTTTCTGTGCTGTGAATTTGTAGAGATAAACACCGTTCGCAAGCGGTTCGCCGTCGGCATCGTAGCCGTCGTAGTGGTATTCGTTGTAAGAGACAGAGGCATCAAGCGTGTCAATCGCCACGATACGCCGACCCGTGATTGTGTAGATATTCAGGCTCACCTCGTCAGCACTCTCCGTGAGATAGTAAGCAAAATGCGTGCCGCTTCTGGGTGTGAAAGGGTTCGGAAAGTTAGCAATATTCGCAATCTCAAACTCACCAGCGACTGTTCCCGTACGCTCGGTGTCTGATACATTGCCGTTTGTGTCCTGTGCCTGTAGCCGGACGCGGTACTCTCCAGGTTCCAAAACAGGCGTATAGGTTACCAACAAGAGATTGTTATTCGTTGGTGACGCAGCAATTACATATTCGTCTTCTGGCACGCGCTGCCCGTTCTTCGTGAGGATGATGTGTGCTGAACGCGAGTCAACGCCGTTCGCATCCTCAATCCGTGCAGAGATAACAGGCGTATCCGAGACATAATCCCCATCAATGAAGCCCTGATGCTCAAAGGTTAGTTCAACTGAAGGCGGTGTTGAATCGCTATGGGATAACATCGCGAACGTCCCCGGTAACTCGACCTCCGCGGAGATACGCTCGTCATCAGCAGTCTCCTCACCCACTCGAACCCAATTGCCGTTATCATCGTCTCGCCTATAAATGTATGCATCGTCACTGGTTTCCCCTTTTAGGAACGTAACAGTCGCCACCAACTCCGTCTGTTCAGCCACATCGAGGTGATAGGCAACCTGTGGCGCAGCTTCCGAAACCGCAGCGATATCGGGTTGGTTTGTAATTGTCAAAGCTTCTTCCGAATAGGTTAGTATGGTAGTGGTTTGAAGGTTGTCCGATGGCACAGTAACTTGGAAAGTTCCGTCTGCGCTTCGGATCGGTTGATCAAGCGTATCCGGTGTAAGAACGAACCGATTCCCCGTAAACCGTTTCGCTGCGCTGTTATTTAGTTCCCGCTGCTCAAGGATACTCCCACGCGGAAGTTCCTCAGACGGTGGATCTACGTAGACAGAGATAAGATATTCCCCCGGTGTCGGTTCCCACGGCACCCTTGCAACGCCTTGACTGCCGGGCAAGATTTCGGGAATAATCTGAACATCTCCAAGCGGTGTCGCGTTCTGTAAATCCTCAATCGTTGAGACGGAAGTGGTATGCGGAATAGCCGCAGCAGCTTCAGGGCTCAAGGTTTGCAGATAGAAGCGGACAGGTACATTTCGGGCAGGTGCGCTGCCTTGATTGCGGACTTGCGCCGAGAGCACAAACGGCGGTGTTGTCGTCCAAGCGATCGTCTGGTCCAAAAGGAGAAGATCGACCTCAGATCTGGCCTGTCCAAACTCATAAGTGACGACCTCTGTTTGCAACGTCCGTCCATCTCCTACCTTCACTGCTAAGTAATAGTCAATGAGGTCCCCTTCAGGGTATCCCGGAATCGGGCGTTCGCTTTTATAGGTTGTCCCGGTCTGATGACTCACAGGAATCGTGAAAAACTCAATGCCGTCCCAACTCCAGAAAAGCGTTAGTTCTTCAATACCGCTTTCATCCAACACTTCTGTATAAAGGTGAACAGGTTGATGCGGTTCAACCGGATAAGGTGCAATACGGACATTATCAACGTATCGAGATAAAACATTATAGGAGGCATGACCGATTAAATCTTCATCGGCATTCCAAGCGTAAACTTGTACATCGCCGACATCAAATTCAACACTCGCTGGGATTTCTATTTCTGTGGTGAACCGTCCGTTGGTAACAGTGACATTTTCCTGTTCCGACGGCATGTCAACCGCCTCTTCAATCGCAGGCACAACGATAATCTCGGCATCTCCGCTAAAAGTGCGATCGGGTAATGTCCCAGAGACAGTCAGTAAAGTCTCTCGACTCGGCGAGGTCCCGATTTCTACTTCAACTTGCATCTGTTTGTTCGGCAGTTTCAGCCGAGTCGCTGGGTCCCCGAAAAGTGTAAAGACTTCAGCGAGATCGAGATACCCCGGAGCGTTGATAAGAAACTGCGTCTTGGCTTCAGCGAGCACCGCCCCTATATGCTGCGTTCGTTGTTTGAAGATAACATTGAAAATTTCCAAGTTCAGCAGATAATCACCGTCTAACAGCCCGATGCTGGTTGCGCCAATGACTGCAATCGCACCGCCATTTTCAGATCGGAGGAGCTCCTCAACAAGGCTATTTTTATTGCTGTCAAAGGAACCTGTGTAACAGGTCATACTGATAACCAACGGGAGTTGTGAAATATTGGTTAAGTTCTGCTCAGGATCTTCAAAGTCAAGCATCCGACTGGATGACCAGATACCACCGCCACCGTGTCCGATATAGTTAACGAGGCTGGCACCGTCGTTGAAACCGTCAATCACGCGCCTCGCGATAGGCGATCGGATCCGTTCATCGAAAGTTGCTTCCTCTGTGTGCGGTGCGTAGATACGTTCAGTTTCATATCGACCGTTGAGTTGATTACGAGAGATAAGTCGGTCTGTCTGAGAGTGAAACCGAAGATCCGAACCGGCAAGCATGAGAAGTTTCTTGTGCCACGGGCCGACCTGCGAGGTCGTTTCATAGTTGATTGTCCGTTCAACAAAGATACGGACATCTACACGATTGTTCGCTGGCATCCGTCCAATCAGCATATCTGGGAAACTGTCTGTGCCTCGAAAAGTAACGAATTGGTGGTCGCTTGCCGAAGCACCGTATCCTGGGATTTGCACCTGCGTTGTCGGAACGAAATTGGGTTGGTTCTTAAGATCAATATGTGTATCACCGACGAGGAAGACGTAAGTTGGGGCAGGCGGCTGCCAATTGTCGTAGGCGTAACTGAGGAACTCACGGATCGCATTCGGGTTGAGGATGCCGTGATTAAATTCGTCGTAGATATTTTGGACATCGACAACTTTGGTCCGCATACCTTGCTGATTACGAAAATCGGCAAGTGGTTGAACATCTTCAATGAAACTTTTGTGTGTAATGAGGATGTAATCCGCGGCGTTGTGCGTGCTACGTAAATCGGACGGCGTGTCTACCGAAATTTTCGGTTTTTGGAACCGGTTACGCGCGAGTGCGATATATTGGATGGCGGTATCATCCACATCCTTTGGTCGAATCTGCGTTGAACGGAACGGGAATCGGTAAGTCTCAGACGCAGAATCGTCAATAATCGGTGCTAAACCGACATAACGGGTCCCGTCAATACCATAAATTTCTATGTCAGGCGTAGAGAAATTCTCTAAAACGACCTCAAAGTTTGGGTTGATAGCTCCAGTTTCATCAGGAAAGGGCGTGATAGCAAAGGGTAGCACATTCCCCTTCGCTTCAAAAGTCCGGCGATAATCAATCTGAATCCAGTTAAGCAGAACGATATCCAGCAGTTGATCGCTACTTCCGGGATTGATGATACGAATGACATTCCGTCCATTCTGGAGAAAAGATTGCGGTCGTTGATTCTGAAGCTGATATTCGGCTTCACCTTTCCAACGTACCTCGCCGAGGCTAACCGCGTCGTTTAGCCATACATCCGCTTGGTGTTCTGTGTTAGATCTCCCATAAAATCCGATCCGTATTGTTGCGGGTACAGCAGTCTCCGCGACACCCGTGAGGGTAACACCGAACGGTTTTGACTCAGGGGCGGTCAATTGTGCCCAGAACCAACTGTCATTTGGCAGTGGTGGCAGTTCCGCTAAAGTAAACCAACGCTCCTGCAGTCCTTGACTGAATTCCTGATACCTCTGGTCCGCCGTCAGGTTCGCATTGGGAAACCGTCTAAAGTGGCTATCCTTTTCAAAGTGAGCACGTGTGAGAAAGTGCGGGTAGCTTTGAGCGTCAACGCTTCCATCAAGAGAGGTCCGCGTCCCCATTCGGCTTCCGGGTCCGGCGTTCCACGAGAGCCAATACACATTCTCATCAGAAAACGGGTTGATATAACTTGCTTCTCCATGAAGCTGCTCGCCGTAGAAAATAATTTCATCCGTTGGATTGAGTCTTCCGTCGCCCTCACCTCGAACAAAGATTGGCACCTGTTTCCCTCTGTTTGTCACTGTCAACGTCCTGGGTGTAATCGCGCCTATATCAACCCCGACTGCCTCCAAGTCTCGTCCAGTAACGCTATACATCCCATCCTGAGTAATACTGAGTTTATGGCGAGGTGCTATGGCAGCAATACTTGGTGCTTGTGGAACTCGGAAGGTCGTCCCACGCCACTGCCTGGCATCTTGCGGATTCACCAAGACGCTTTCAAAAATCGCATCGTAAGCAGCGGACTCAGGCATCAAGGGTCCCCGTTGTGCTAACAACGCTTCACCTGACCGGAGAAAACGAACTTCAACGATAAGCCTGTGATAAAGTCGCAACTCCCGACGCACAGGATTGTATTGGACCGGATTGAATTGAATTGGAAGGACCCGGTTCTCCCGGATCCAACCCGCTTCTCTGGTCTCTACGAGATTGGCAGGAAAAAAGCGGTCGGTTTTAGGGGTGTTGGAGTCCGAATGGAAGGAGGGAAGATCGGAAGGCAGAACATCTGCAGCGATCTTATGCGTGCTAAAATTCTGTTCAACAACACGCACTTGAAAATTGGCATCTACGGGGACACTGATGAAGGTAGACTGCACAGGGAGTCGTAGCGCACCCGGAGACTGGACAGTAAAACGGCATCCCGGAAAAGAGACAGTCTGCGTTTCAACACGAGATACTTGAAATTGATCGTCGTTATCGCCCTCTGTCCGTATTTCAAAATCGG
>VXZL01000445.1 GCA_009845505.1 Candidatus Poribacteria bacterium
TCTACCTCTACACGTTTACAGCTGGGGATTTCACCGCGACAGGCAGAATGCTAATTATGAAATGAGCCCGGAACTGCGTAAGTCCTGCTATCTATTCGATTATCATAGAAAAACGATTTGGAGGTAATGAAAATGAGAAACATGTTTCCGATGACACTGATCTTTCTGTTGCTAACGCTCTACTTGACCCCCGTCGCAAATCTACAAGCCCAAGGCCTGGATAACATTCCCGAGGATGACGCTTTATTTGGTGATCCTATAGAGGATGACGCTTTATTTGGTGATCCTATAGAGGATGACCAGGTTGACAGTACCCCGGTTCTCCAATCCGGTTTGAGTGGACAGGATGACCAGAACCCCGCGGTTCACATTCCCGACACTGCTCTCCGCAACGGAATCGCGGATGCCCTCAAACTCGCCGCAAATACGCCAATCACTCAGGAAAATATGATAACATTGATCGTCTTGCAGGTTTCCGATGCCTCAATTAAGGACCTCACAGGTCTTCAGTTGGCTATCAATCTGGAAGAACTGGATCTTTCCGACAACGGCATTACCGATGTTTCACCCCTGGCAAACTTACGAAACCTTGAAGAGCTGGATCTCTCTGGCAATCCCATTGCGAACTCGACACTCCTTATCGGTTTGAGGAACACTGGAACGAAGATTACGGGTGTAACCTTTGACGACCAGAATCCCCTTGACCGCCCGGTGCCTATAGGCGGTGCGTTTGACCTCCCGGTTGATTTTCCGGATGCCATCCTCCGCAGCGGGATTACGAACGCACTCGGACTCGCTGAGAATGCACCAGTCACTCGGGGACAGATGACAATATTGACAAACTTGTGGGTTCCCAGTGCTTTAGTTACAGATCTCACAGGTCTTGAGTTTGCTGTCAATTTGGAAGAACTGTTTCTTTCTGACAACGCCATTTCTGATATCTCACCACTGGCACCATTGGAAAATCTCAAAGAAGTGGATCTTTCTCAAAATGTCATCTCCGATGTATCAGTGCTGGCAAACTTGGGAAAGTTGAGAGTGTTGAATCTTTCTGACAACATCATTTCTGATGTATCCGCGCTGGCAGCCTTGAAAAATCTGACGGGCTTGAATCTTCACAACAACGGCATCAGGGATGTATCCCCATTGGCAAACTTAAAAAATCTGAAAGGGCTCGTTCTTTCTGACAACCCGATTACGGATGAAACCCCTCTTGACGGTTTGAGAAACGGTGGAACGGAGGTTAGAACCATCATCTTCGATGATCATTTGTTGAGCAGTATTGGCTTGTGGTGTGCAACTCCTGATCCTCCAGCACCCACTGCTTCCACATCAGGGACTTTAGGTGCTGCAGGCCACTGGAAAGATTTCTGGCAGCAAGAAGATACCGTATATAGGGAAGCCGGTCCTGGAGATGGCATCGTTTTAACAGTGAGATTTATGAACGGAACGCCGCTTCAAAAAGAGAAAGTGGAACATTTTGCCCCCCTATGGGCAGAGCATGCTGCACTTCGTTTCAAATTTACTTCAAAGAATGAGCCCTCCGATATTCGTGTTCGGTTTGAGAAAAAGGATTACCGCAGTCACTCACTACGAGGAACCCAAGCAAACCTCCCCCAGTTCAAAGGAGAATCTACGCTCGTGTTGGGCAACGCTTTCGGTAGGAAAAATCCAAGTATTGGTCATGGACATAAGTACAACGATTGGAGTGACGATCTACCCCCTTCGGGTACAATCATACATGAATTTGGGCACGCCCTTGGGCTCATCCATGAACAGGAAAGTCCGAGCGCAACTATAGAGGATATTTTTGACACAGAAGCCGTAAGAAAATGGGTCACGCAGAAGAGACAGGAAAAGACGGGCTTGACCGGTAAGGCGCTTGCGAAGGATGTTAATGAGGAGTTATGTGTGAATTATGGGGGGATAGTTGGATTGGTTACGCACGAGATGTGTAATGAGTTTGGCGTAGACATAACTGGAAGAGACGAATGGGCTCAGACAAACTACACGGAATTCGATCCCAAGTCAATTATGCTGTACTCCGGTATCCCTTTGAAAAGAGGGGGCGAGACACCTGGGAACTATAAATTATCGGAAACAGACAAAGAGTTTATAGCGGGACTGTATCCAGACCTCGAGCCCAGCAACATAGAAATAAAGTTAGATTCGAGTGTTAATCCCAACCCGTATGTTGTGAAAACAAGAACGAAGAGTGTGATTTCTGTTAGGGTCCTTAACAACCAGAATAAGCCGATACCCAATGCACCGGTGACGCTCGCTTCAGCAGGTGCAGCGAATATAACTTTCAGTAGAACATCCGTTAATACTGGTGACAAGGGGACGAGCGCAACGGCCGAGGTAACATTCAAAGGGACCGATGTCCCAGGTTCCTTGAAGATAACATCAGGGAATGTCACCGAGCACATCCCTATTTTTGTAACCGGCATAATTAAGTATGAAACAAAGAACGTTAAGAAGTCGGTTACTTTCACGAGCAGACGGGGGTGCGCTTGGAATGATTGGAAACTGAGCTGGTATTGGGCGGGCCCAAAAACCCTTGACTTCAGTGGGGAGTGTGAGGAGCTTTATGACTATTCTATCTCTGCAAAGCCAGGATCCTTTGGTTGGGATGAGAATGGGGACGCGCCCTATGTGTATTACAAGGCTATGCAAAACAAACTCCATTCCAAACATTCAGAGTATGTCAAATGGGATGGCAGGAAGGTGAGCCTTGAGACTCAGATTCGAGAACACTGTGTAGATCAAACCACACTGTATGTAACAGTCTGGGCGAAATGCAAGGTTCAAGTCCTTCAGGCTGCTCCTGCTTTGCAAGCGCAGTTAAGACCTGAAACGGAGCCGTTGTCTACACTGTGGCAGGAGTTATCAGGAGTTCCAGCAGAAACAGCGTTGTTACCGAACTATCCCAACCCGTTTAACCCGGAGACGTGGATCCCTTATCATCTCTCGGAGCCCGCAGATGTGACACTGCGTATCTATGCTGCAGACGGGAAGTTGATCCGGACGATGACGTTGGGACATAGACCCGCGGGTATGTATGAGACCAAGGCACGTGCAGCGTATTGGGACGGCAGAAATGCTATCGGTGAGCGTGTCGCGAGCGGTCTCTACTTCTACACCCTCACTGCCGGAGATTTTGCCGCTACCGGTAAGATGTTGATAGTGAAATAGGATCGACCAGGCATGTCCCTGTGAGTGTTTCAGTGCGACGACGTGGGAGCGGTGCAATATCGCGCCTCTCACCTGTCTTTAGAATATCAAATCTAATTGCACATTTCTCAGTCGTAGGGGCGGGAATCCCCGCCCGAGATGCGTGAAAAAGGAGACAAGCATGCAAAAAACAGTAGCAATTCTGACGTTTTTCCTCTTTTTTGTTATCACTGTGATGCTACCCGATGTGGCATCAGCACAGTCGAAGAAGAACACTATTGTCAATCAAACCACAGAAAACGTGTCTGTGGTGTATTCGACGTGGCGAAGTGCCACGAACGATATACCAGAAGGGTATCTCACCCGCGGGCATATCAGCCTCAAACCCGATAAGTCAGTGAAGTTAACGGGATGGAAAAACGATGTCTATTTTCAGATATTGCAGGGCGGTGAAGCGATCAAACCGGCTGCTGCGGCCAAGACGTTCGGTTTTTGGGTGCATCCGAGTAAAGGGTTTGTGGTCGTGAGTCCACGTATGGACGGTTCTGTACTACGGGATGAACTGACATATACGAAGCCAGCCGGTATCACATTTACGCATGAAGACGGGTTCATCCGATATCCCAATGGTTCGGTGGTGACTGTAGATTCGAGTTGGGTGTCCGTGAGTGAAGCAGGCGAAATGGATCCAGAACCGCCAGTTTCGACAGCAAGCGACCTCAGGATTACCGAGATCATGGTAGACACGGGGGTTGGACTCCCACAGTGGATTGAACTCACGAACGTCAGTGGTAAAGAAGTGAATCTTGATGGATGGACTCTGATGATCATGAACTCCGATGTGTTTCCCTCGGTCAGCATTAACCTCAGCGGCAGGCTCGGTGTCGGTGTCGGTGTCAATAGAGGCGGTACGATGGGGAAATCCCTCCTCTTGGTCGGTGGCACTGCGCGTAGCAATTTAGCCCCCAGCGCTCGGATCGTTGATATCTCAAGCCAAGTGGCTCAACAAATTGGAGGTCGTTCCATTTTCATCAGCCCGGAGGGCTTCATAGCATTACTGATTTCGCCCACAGACGGAATGGGCGACACGGCTGGTAACCTTGAAGATGGTTGGGAACTCCCGATGAGCGAAAGCTCTCTTCGGAGGAGCTCACTCATCCGTCGTGAAATGTTCAATGGCAGGGCAACGAAGGGCACGGATGCCGACGGGTGGGTCCTCGCCTCCGACACTGGATTGTATCTTAGCGGCCCCGAGACGTGGTATGGCTCCCCTCGTGACGATGGCACCCCCGGCTATGACGCGGGTGGACCGCTCCCCGTTGAACTCTCACACTTCCGTCCTGTACGTGATAAAGCGACCGGCGCAGTGATGATTACCTGGGCAACGCAATCCGAGCTGAATAACGCTGGATTCTTTATCAAGCGTTCACAGCAACGGGAAAGCGAATTTAAGATCATCAACGCCACTATGATCCCCGGTGCCGGCACCACTTCAGAGAAGCAATTCTATACCTATACGGATACAACTGCACACCCCATTCTCCTATACTACTACCAAATTGAAGACGTGTCTCTCGATGGGCAACGTCAGATGCTGACCCGCGCTATCCGCCTCAAGGGACATATTGGAGCGGCTGACAAACTTACCTCTACATGGGGTGAATTGAAAACATCCAATGAGTAGTAGCAACAAAGTAGATCTGCCCGGATGTCAGTTGCACATCGGCGTGTTGCTCAAAGTAACTCGAAATCTGTTGATAGTAGGCTTCAGCGACGATAGGCATGCTGAAATCTTCCGAATAATGGCAGCTCTTGCGTTTTTGGATTCGATCCAGTTTGTGGCGGAGGACCTTCAAATCCACCCCACATCCCTTACTCGATTAGGTGGAGGGTAGTTTTCATGAAAAAGATGACCGTGTTTCTCTTGGTGATCCTATTGGTTTCTTCGGTTTATTTGAGAGGTAGTAGTGAGACTGTTCCACAAGAATCAGCGGAACCTGCCGTAAAGGTCCTGAAAGCGACGCAGAGTTTCACCGTTAAGCGGATCAATAGATATCCATTCCCGTTTTGGAAAAAAGAGTCTTGGGTCAAGATACTGGAATTCCCGGGCCCAGTGGTGCAGACAAATGCTATCTGGCATGCAAGAATCGGGGAGGGTGCTGTAACCGATGTGACCGTGAATGGCAATAGCGTTAGAATCTCTGGCAACGTCCGATACTCGTGGTTGAGTTCTGCGGTTTTGGAAGTAAGAGTGGATGTTGCCTACCTCTCGGTATCGCAACAAATCACATTTGATTTGAACGGTGATGGGTCTCTGAATATTCAAGATCTGGTATTCATCGCTTCTCATTTTGGACGAACAGGTGAGCAAACTGCCGATGTTAACAGGGATGGTGTTGTCAATATTCAGGATCTTGTTTTAGTTGCGGGTGTAATTCGGTGAGCGTGTAACGAGTGGTGTCTATTTCTATGCCCTCAAAGCGGGTGAATTTGCTACCAAGCGAGTAAGAGTTAAGAACGCAAAGTAAATAGGTATCTGAAAAGGAGAATTTTGGCGGTTAGTTCCGTAAACCTCCTTTTTTAGAGAGTGTATTGCTTTTTTTTTCTCAATTTGCGTCTACCTTGGCTTCTAATGTTTTTTCAAACTGGCGTATAAATAAGGAGTCCCTTAACATGAGAAACATATTGACACTACCGAAACTCATCATTGCCTTGATAGCGATTGTCTTCGGAGGTTTTGTCCTCTATGGCAGAACCACAGCGCAACCGGTACGCGACTTCATCGGTGAGACCCACCGGTTCGATTCATCGGTTCCTACCCAAATGGACATCCCTTTGAAAGAACCCGGTAAACCTGAGTTTGGCACGGGGAACGTATCACCAGAACAGATACAGGGATGGATTGAGCTCCTGCGTGCTGAGCACGACGGGTCTCGCGTCTTCACGAATGCCATCGCCAATTTGGAACGGCTTTTGAAGCGGGTGTCCTCTACACAGCCGATGCTGCTGCCGAACTACCCAAACCCGTTCAATCCAGAGACATGGATCCCGTATCAGTTGGCAACGGATGCTGAAGTGCGGGTGTCCATCTATACTGCCGAGGGTAAACTGGTTCGGACGTTGGCACTCGGGTATCAAGAAGCGGGAGTGTATCAGAGTCGGTCTCGTGCTGCGTATTGGGATGGTCGGAACGATGTGGGTGAGCGTGTGGCGAGCGGCGTTTATTTCTATACGTTGACAGCCGGCGATTTCCACGCCACGCGAAAAATGCTGGTCATCAAATAGTATCAAAATTCAGATGCGTGAAGAAAGGAGACAAGCATGCGAAAAACAGTAGTAATTCTCACGTTCTTCCTCTTTTCCGTCCTCGCCGTGATGCTCCCCGAAGTGGCATCGGCGCAGTCGAAGAAGAACACCATTGTCAATCAAACCACAGAAAACGTGTCTGTGGTGTATGCGACGTGGCGAAGTGCCACGAACGATATACCAGAAGGGTATCTCACCCGCGGGCATATCAGCCTCAAACCCGATAAGTCAGTGAAGTTAACGGGATGGAAAAACGATGTCTATTTTCAGATATTGCAGGGCGGTGAAGCGATCAAACCGGCTGCTGCGGCCAAGACGTTCGGTTTTTGGGTGCATCCGAGTAAAGGGTTTGTGGTCGTGAGTCCACGTATGGACGGTTCTGTACTACGGGATGAACTGACATATACGAAGCCAGCCGGTATCACATTTACGCATGAAGACGGGTTCATCCGATATCCCAATGGTTCGGTGGTGACTGTAGATTCGAGTTGGGTGTCCGTGAGTGAAGCAGGCGAAACGGATCCCGATAAGGGTCTCTCCTTAGATGTCAACGGAGATGGTGTTATCAATGCTTCGGATGTAGCCATAGTTGCAGCTCTTCTGGGGTCGAGCCTTACTGAGGCGGATGTTAATGGAGATGGCATAGTGACGGTTGATGATATTAAGTTAGTCTCTGATGCAATAGGCGCAGATGCCGGCGGCACCTCTCCCAATGGGACGCAGCAACCCACTCTGACAGAAAACACAAGGCGCGGCGAAGTGTTGTGTTATACAGGTCAAACCTGGTGGATTGGTAAAGCAGCAGCAAAGCGCGAATCACTCGTTACGCGAGAATCCTTCGCCCTTGCATCAGGAGGTATACAGTCCCGTGAAACTGACGATCAAAACGAGGTGAGACGTTGGATGCTTCAAACAATGAACAATGGTGTCGTCGATGTTCTCATCCTATATGGAGATGTCCCTGAGACGATTTACCCAACGGGGAACGGTCTACCCGACGGATCCGTGGCTGAGCGGTGGCTTGAAACGCCCGACGGAGATACGATTCTGAATCATGCAGATTGGATTTTTTGGGGCGGGGAAAATCAAAAGAATAGGGAAGCAGGGCTGCAAAACATTATGGACCTTCCCCACATTACGATGTGGTCCGGTAGACCCGAGGGGGACGGCATCCCTATGAAAGTTACAGCAAAGGGAAAATCACTTATACCAAGTTTAAGGAATTTTCTATCTGATCGTCCCTTTCGTTTAGATGAGCTTGGAGGCGCCTGGTTTGCTGAACTGATTTTGGCC
>VXZL01000150.1 GCA_009845505.1 Candidatus Poribacteria bacterium
CAGGTGTAACATTTAGTGTAACATTTTTAACGAAAATTGATTAAGATATGCCGTTCCGTTAATTGATTAAAATATACTGTTTCGTTAACCCATATTCACCTCCGTATGATCCCGTCAATTTTTGAATCCTGCAAATCCTGATTCAGATGCAAACTTTCTTGCGCTGACTGCTAACTCCCCTTGATTATCTTATTGCTTTAACGCGCGGATTTATGCTAATATACTCTCGTGAATCTAAAAACTCTTTTTACACAACTTCAAGGCAAACGGGTGATGATTATTGGCGACATCATCGTGGATGAATATATCTGGGGTGATGTGACTCGGATTTCGCCTGAGGCACCTGTGCCAGTCTTTGAAACGTCCACCGAGACGAGCAGTTGCGGAGGGGCGGCGAATGTCGCCCAGAATGTCGCAAGCCTTGGCGGGGACGCGGTGCTTGTCGGTGTAATCGGGTCAGACAGAACCGGTGAAAAGTTAATCCAGATGGCTACCGAAATGAATCTGGGTATTGCTGGAGTCTGTATTGATTCCGAACGACCAACAAGCACGAAGACCCGTGTAATTGCCCGCGCTGCTACTTCAACTTTCGCTGAGGGAACGCAGGAACCCGGACAACATCTACTTCGCATTGATAGGGAGTCTAAGCAAAAAATTTCTACCCGATTGTCAGAGCATCTGTTAGCTGAAGTGGACTCTCAATTGCCAGCAAGTGATGCCGTTGTTTTTGCTGACTACGATAAGGGGGTTGTGAATGCGCAACTTATCAAGGAAGTGGTGAAACAGGCACAATTTTACAATGTGCCGGTCGTCGTCGATCCAAAGCGCGATAATTTCTGGTATTATGAGGGCGTCACCGCGCTGACACCGAATCATAAAGAAGCCAGTGCCGCTGTTCATAAAGAAATTACCGAGATAGCAGACCTGATTACTGTTGGAGAGAAAATTTTGGATCAGTTATCGCTTGGGGCGTTGTTAATTACACGTGATGCCGACGGAATGTCTCTGTTTCAGCGAGAAACCGACGGGAGCCTGCAAGTGAAGCATCTACCCCCTTATTCCAGCGTTGTAACGGATGTGACAGGCGCGGGGGACACTGTTGTTGCAGTATTCACGCTTGCCCTTGCCGCAGGAGCCGAATTTCATAGGGCTGCAGTATTGTCCAGTCTCGCGGGTGGGATTGTTGTCGGAAAAATGGGGTGTGCAACCGTCACATCAGAAGAACTCCATCAGGCAATTAGTGAATTCCACAGTTGCGTGGTCCCTCTTATGTAGCGCAAACTGTTAGTTTGCGTGGCAAGGGCTGACATGAGGTCTTATTATAAGAATGAAAACTGTCTTTCTTGATCGAGATGGCGTCATCAATCGGAACCCTCCAAATATGGGTTACGTCCGGAAGTGGATAGACTTCTCCTTTATTCCAAGTGCCCGTAGCGCAATTCAACAACTGACACAAAGCGGGTATCGCATCTTTGTCGTAACCAATCAAGCAGGGATTGGCAGAGGCCTTTATTCGGAGGGGGACCTGAAGGATATTCATTCTCGAATGATTGCCGAGATCGCAAGAGCAGGTGGAAAAATCGACGCTGTTTATTACTGCCCGCATCATCCTGACGCCGGTTGCGAATGTCGAAAACCGAAACCCGGCATGCTAAAGCGTGCTGCACAAGAACATAATATTGACCTCTCAAGCGCATATTTCATTGGCGATGTACTTACAGATATTCAGGCGGGTAGGCGTGCTGGGACCACAACATGCCTTGTCTTAACCGGACTTGGGCAAGAGAGTTACCACGATTACATTAATGCTAAGTATGATCAGTATGGGAATAAAGAGGAGTGCTCCCCAGACAAGATATTCACGAACCTTTACGCAGCAACACGCTGGCTCCGGTTTTTTAACACTTAGGACTTACGCAGGATGCTTTGGGCATAACTTGTTAGGTTGTACTACAGACCGCCTGCGTTTTTTGGATGACCCCTCTCTCAAGACGCTGGCGATGATCAAAATCGCGTAAGTCTTGTGCTTCTAAACATTACACCAAAACAGTAGCCTGCAACAACGGCGCAGGCGGGTCTACGCAAAAGCACGAGAGAGTCCGAACCCACCTGACCGACCCGCAAGGAAAATTAAAAAGATGATTCTTGAAAAAATAGAAAACCGGACTGCTCATGCGGGTGTTATCGGGCTCGGTTATGTCGGATTGCCGCTTATGGTTGCTATCGCGCGTGCCGGATTCCGAGTCACAGGTATCGATATTTGTCCACACAAAATAGCACAGTTGAAACGGGGCATATCGCATGTGCCAGATGTCACCAATGCCGTGCTCGGACCGCTTATTGCATCTGGACAGATACAAGTCACGACCGATGCCGCTGTGCTCCGTGAATTGGATACCGTCAACATCTGCGTGCCAACGCCTTTGCGTGAGAACCGAACGCCTGATATGCAGTTCATCACCGCCGCAGTCGAGCAAGTCGCACACCATTTACACACCGAGCAGCTAATCGTCCTTGAAAGCACCACCTACCCCGGTGCAACCGAAGAAATCGTCCTTCCAATCCTCAAAGCACATTTTAGAAAAACCGAAGATTCCCATCCCGCACAGGTAGGACGCGATTTCTATCTCGCGTTTTCACCCGAACGCATTGAACCCGGAAATAGCACCTACTTCGTGACGAATACACCCAAAATTATCGGGGGTGTTACCCCGCAATGCACCCATGTTGCCAAAACATTTTACGAGCAGTTCATCAACAAGACGCATACCGTCTCTTCCCCCCGAACCGCTGAGATGGTCAAGTTACTGGAGAACACGTTCAGAAGCGTCAATATCGGGCTTATCAATGAAATTGCCCTTATCTGTGACCGGATGGATCTGGATGTTTGGGAAGTCATTGATGCCGCTGCAACGAAACCTTTCGGCTTCATGCCGTTCTATCCGGGTCCCGGACTCGGTGGACACTGCATCCCTATTGATCCGCATTATCTCTCTTGGAAGGCGCGGATGTATGAATATCATGCACGTTTTATTGAACTTGCCAGCGAAATTAACAACGAGATGCCCAAATATGTAGTAGATAAGATTGTTCACGCCTTGAATCTTCAACGTAAGTCCGTTGAGGGTGCGCAATTATTAATCCTCGGTGTCGCCTATAAAAAAGATGTCAGCGACACTCGCGAATCGCCAGCACTCGAAGTAATTCGTTTAATTCTTGACAAAAAAGCAAAATTTCTGTATCATGACCCCTATGTAGAGACCTTGTCTCTTGATAAACAGAAAACCTATCGTTCGGAACCGTTGACAGCGGCTTTGATCCAAAATGCCGACTGTGTCGTCATTCTAACGGATCATAGTGCCATAAATTATAAGTGGCTTGTTGAACACGCCCAATTAGTCGTTGATACGCGCAACGCTACACACGCTGTGCAACATGGACGAGAAAAAATTATCAAAATTTAATTTCCTACATCCTTTGGAGCCCACGTACTTATGCCAAACTCAGATCTAAAATTGAAAATACGGCGAGATCAACTCACATGGTTCCTCGATCTGCTCTTAGATGAAAGAGAGGTCTTCCAATTGAGTGCTTCTGCCAGTATTGTGCCGGATTTTGACCGGTTATACGCATTGTCGAAGCGGGAGTTATTGGCAAGTCTGACGGATGCTTTTTTGCATCAAACTGGCGACCCCAAGATTGCTGTTGAGAGTGATGGGGCGTACGCACCAAGATCTCCTGAAAAAAATAGTGAGTCTTCAGTGGAAGAACTCGCGAGCCAGTTCTTTACCGAAAAGGCGCAAGGAGCGATCTCCCGAGTCGGTTACATGGAAGTCTCCGAAATCGAAACCTTTTTTAAAACATCTGAGGTGCTCATTGAAGCCGGTGATTTTGCCGAGATTGTCTGGGCACTCTTAACGGATAAACGTCGAGAAGTTGTTGAACACGGCTATCAACTCCTTAACAGAACTTATGAATCATTAGAAGAACCACACGTAAACGGACAGGAAACCCTACTGAACACAGAACAGTTGGAAGAAATTCAGCCACAGTATGTCTACGATGCGGAAGATGGCCGGCAGCAATCGGATGCTCCCGTTTCCGAAATTGCGCAGCTTGAACAACAATTGGCAAATTCCAAGGCGGATTATACTTCGCTGGAGCAGAGCCATGACCGGCTCGATCAACAGCGCAGTTTTTTATTACAAGAGAACAGAGGGTTGAAAAGCGAGGCGGATGCCTATCACGAGAACAACAAGCGTTTGAAAACACTTGAAGAGGAGAATCGTATTCTCCGTGAGCAAGTCGCACGCTATATTGATGAAACATCGGAACTTCAACAACTCGCTGAAGAGCGTGAGCTACTCATCGTTGAGAAGGGCCAATTAGCAGAAAAACTAAAAGAATATGAGCAAGTTAAGGCGGTGAAAGAGACTTTTACTGCCGACCTCAAATTGGTTGAAGAGGCGATCTATAAAGAGCATCAAGAACTTGAAGATTTTCAAAGAAGTTTAGACAACCATTTCGATACCTTGGAGAGTTGCCATCAAACGGCGCGGGGGGCACTGAACCAAATTCGTCAAACCCTTGCTTATTTGGATACACAAGAGCTTAACGCGAGTCAAAGACCTTACGGTATGACATCGGAACAACCGCGCGTCGGTGTTTTCGTCGATGTACAGAATATGTTTTATGCCGCTAAAGACCGGTTCGGACGCAGAGTTGATTATATCAAACTGCTCGATCTGATCGTCGGCCCCCGATACCTCATGGTCGCCTACGCTTATGTTGTGCAGATACCCGAAATCAACCAATCCAGTTTTCTTTCGCTCCTTGAACACAACGGTTATACGATTAAGAGCAAAGATCTACGCTTACGCGGGGACGGCTCGGCGAAAGGCGATTGGGATGTCGGGATTGCTGTAGATGTCGTTTCAATGCTCGGATCATTGGATGTCGTCATCTTAGCCAGCGGCGATGGCGACTTTTGCCCACTCGCTGAACTCATCAAGCAACAAGATAAACGGGTCGAAGTTGTCGCTTTTGAACACAATACCTCCATGGATCTACAACAAATCGCAGACCAATTCTTTCCAATCGGGGATGAATTGCTAATCTAACCGCAAAGAAGCGGCGTGATTACACAACTCATTCTTTCTACAATGCATTATTTTCTTCGTTCTCTATGGAACGCTATGAACACGCCTTCAAACCGCGGTTCTTTTCTACGACTTCCAATGTGTCTCGTTCTCGCTATCCTCTCCGTGTTTATCGGAATAGGTGTAGCCAGCGCAGAATGGACGACTTCCCCAACGCAAAACCTACCCTTATGCACAGCACAAAACGAACAACATTTCCCTGTCCTTGTTCCCGATGGGAAAGACGGTGCGATCGTGGCGTGGAGCGATGCACGTAACGCGAATCGTGATATTTATGCCCAGCGCGTCAGTGCTACAGGCGATGTGCTCTGGAAAACCGACGGTGTCCCAATCTGCGATCTACCCTCATCGCAGAGTTGGCCACTGATTGTTGGCGACACACAGGGGGGTGCCATTCTCGTTTGGGGTGATACGCGACACGGAAATCAAGACAGCTACGCACAGCGCATTGATGCCGACGGCAATAAACTTTGGGGGGCTGAGGGTATCCCTGTCTGTACACATCCAACGCTGCAAGATGATGTCAACGCTATCGCAGATGGAAAAGGTGGGGTGATTGTCGTATGGGAAGATTGGCGGAACGAGAATCAAGATATTTATGCCCAGAGAATTGATAGCACTGGAAAACCGTTATGGGAGACGAATGGTGTCCCCGTCTATAGTGGTGAGGGAGATCAATACGATCCGGTTCTCATTGCTGATGGGGAAGGCGGTGCTATTTTTGCATGGTGGGATATTAGCACCCCAGATTGGAACATTTTCGCACAGCGACTCTCAGCAGACGGAACGCCGCTGTGGAATTCTGGCACTGATGCCGAAACTGCGCCTATCCCCGTCTGTGTAGCACTGGGGAACCAGGGCGCGCCTGTTGCTGCCAGTGATGGAAATGGTGGGGTCTTCTTCGTCTGGTCGGATTACCGTAATGACCCGCAGTTTTATACGAGAGCACAGTTATACGCACAACGTATAACGGCGCAAGGGGAGGCGTTGTGGGAGAAAGATGGTATTCCGGTCTGTGAATTGCAGGTCAATCAGCAACAACCGCACTGCATCTCTGATGGAACTGGCGGTTTCATCGTGGCTTGGTGGGATGAACGAAATATTTTCGCTGACCTCTACGCACAACGTATTGACGCAAACGGTAAGGCACTCTGGGATGGTGAAGATGTTGACTTACAAAACGGGGTGCCTATATGCACTGAGGCGGGTGTCCAGAGGCTCCCGCAGCTCCTGCCTACTAATGATGCAGGCGTTATCGTCTATTGGCTCGACTATCGGGAGGACTTTGGGGATTCAACTGAGGATGCAATCTATGCCCAACGACTCGATGCTGACGGCAACCCGCTTTGGGAGATTGATGGTATTCCTGTCTGCAGTGCCCCGAAAGAGCAAATTAGTCCGAAAGCCGTGGCTACAGGTCTTGACGCAGCAATTATCGTCTGGAGCGATGCACGCGGTCCAGATTATGACATCTATATCCAACGCGTGCCATAGCAGACAAAATGTTGATTGAATTCTCCGACAATCTATGTCATAATAGATAGAGAAAAGGAGGACGAAAACATGTCAGACCAAGATTTCAGAGAACGGATGTTAAGTGCTATTGAAGATCTCAAACGCACAACTGAACGCATAGAAAACAGAATAGAACGCGTGGAAGACAGAATGGAAAAAATGAACGAGAGAATAAATAGTAGGTTAGCAGCCGTGGAAAAAGACGTAACCAATCTTCACGGGGACGTTAGATGGATTCGGGGGAAATTTGAAGGAAGACAGGAAGCCACATCAAACCAAGACGCGAAGGCTGCTATCTGGATAGCATTGGGCTCAGCATTAGCAGCTATCGTATCATTAATTAAATCTTTTTGGGGATAATCGGCATAAAAGGAGGTCTGAATGGCAAAACGCACACAACATGCCCCCGCAAAACGGGCAATTATTGTCGGGATGGATGGGGCGAGCATGGAACTGGTGAAAAATATGATTGACTGGGGACACACCCCGAATATGGCGAGGCTCCTCCAGAACGGGGTCTACCGACCGATGATTGGTGTATTTCCCACTTTGACACCCCCCGGATGGACCGCGCTCTCTACGGGTTCGTGGCCCGGCACACATCGAGTGATGGACTTCAACATTCGCGCCCTCGGAGAACGCCTTGATAAAACGACATGGGGCATTAACACCGGTTTGTGCCAATCTGAATATCTATGGAACCTTGTAGAGCGGGCAGGTGGGAAACCGATTTTGGTGAAGTGGGAGATGTCTTGGCCCCCCACTGTGAAAACTGGAATCCAGGTTGAAGGAACCGGACCCGGCGTCTCGAATCACCATCAGATTGCAGGGTATCATCTCTTTGTCGCAGGAAAATGGGCACCCCGTCCTATCGGTGGACAGCGCGACCCGGAAACACTCGACCCAAGCGCACTGCAAAAGGTCCGACACGTTGATCCTGTAACCATTACGCCTATTGACGATACTGATTGGGATGCCTTGCCAGATTCTGCAGAACCGGTACAAGCCGTCCAACTTACTATCCGACCTCTGGCGCGTGGCAGGGAAGATGTGATGCCTTCAGTCCACTCCGAAGGTGATGCCTCTGATGAAG
>VXZL01000467.1 GCA_009845505.1 Candidatus Poribacteria bacterium
CAACGACGGTGACATCGATATCCTCATTACAAACTGGAATCAGACCGTTGATCTGCTGAGAAATGAGGGTGGGAACCGAAACAACTGGATACAGATCCAAGCGATCGGGACGAAAAGCAACCGTTCAGCGATTGGTGCGCGCATCAAGGTTGTTGCGGGTGAACTCACGCAGTATGCGGAAGTCAAGAGCAGTGGGAGTTATCTCGCCTTCAGCGACCTACGCGTCCATTTCGGACTGAAAGATGCTGAACAGATAGACCTATTGGAGATTCGATGGCAAAGCGGGGTTGTTGAAAATGCGACCAACCTTACGGTGAATCAACGGTTCATCGCAATTGAGGGCGAAAAAATCGCGTCTGAATAAAAATGTTATTTTTTTGTTGACAAAAAAAGTAAATTAGCGTATTAATTAATGTAATAGTCAAACCTATGGGAACTCCTTTATAGCACACCACACGCTAAAAGGAGCAGCCCATAGGTTTAGGGCGCAAGATATTTCAAGTACCGATACTTGATTAACTAGCAACTGAGTTATTGGGATTGTAACTGTGTAAATTCCCAACAAGAAGGTATTGCCATTTTGCGTCTGTTTACTTAGACAAATCTGTTGGGAAAAAGTTTATTAATTTTTTTATTTTTTACCAGAATTCACTAAGGGAGGCTAATTTAAGTGAAACTGTTTATTTCTACATTCACTATCGCTGTATTGGCGATTTGTATAACAACGTCTGCGCCCGCAGATATAAATGATGGGGTCGTTGCCGCCTGGACTTTTGACGATGGAAAAGTAACGGATTCCATTGCTGATGCACACGGAGAACTCTTCAAGGGAGCTACAATCACCAATGATGGTAGATTTGGCAAGGCATTAGATGTTGATGGGAATCAAGATTCACGGGCGGATATTGAGTTCAACCCCAAGCTTGAGTCAATTATTGAGAGTGCACATACTGTCGGCTATTGGCTCTATGTCCGAGAGGGAAGAGATCACTCCGGCGTTTGGAAAGGCGAAAAGGTCGGTTGGGGAGCGAACTTCACCTTCCGCATGGTGACAACCAGTAGTACCAATATGACCTGGGGAACATGCAGTGGCGGTGCCGAAAACTGGTTCGCGACGGATGGTGCCATTGAACCTGATCGGTGGATTTACTGCTGTCAGACAGTGGACGGTGAGGAAGCAATTGCCTACGTAACGCCAGAGGGTGGGAAAACCGAAATACCCGCCAGTGGTCAAGGGAATCCGAAAGCTTCATCGGAACCTTACGAACTGTTCCCAGATCGTCCTTTGGAACTTGGTGCAGGTCGAGGGATCGGTGGTAATGATGGGAACGATACCTTCCTTGATGGCATCATCGACGATGTTATCATCTGGGATCGTGCCCTCTCTGAAGATGAAGTCAAGGAACTTGGAAGCGGTGCCCGTCCAGAGAAAGCACTCGCAGTCAAAGCGGAGGGTAAACTCGCCACGTCGTGGGGGAAGGTCAAATCCTACCATCACCGCAATAACCGCCGCTAAGTCTAATTGAAATCGAAAAATATAACGGTTTTGTGAACTGCTATCACAAAACCGCTAAGTTAGTAAAACAGTAAGGAGTTTTCTATTATGAAACACATTTGTCTGTTTTTCATTTTAGCACTTATGGTATTCGTTACCAACAGTCACGCCGAACTCGCAGACGGCCTCGTCTCTGTTTGGAACTTTGACGATGGCTCAGCGAACGATTCTATCGGCAGTAACGATGGCGCATTCATGAATGGTGCCAGTACTACAGACGCAGAATTCGGTATGGCACTCAACCTTGAGAATCCTGAGAACCCCGCAACGGGTGAGAACACTGGGCAGTACGTCGAAATCCCATCATCCGCAAGCCTTGAACAAGAAGATGGCGTCTTTTCTGTCTCCTTGTGGACCTACGTCAGGACAGGTGGTGGCAGAGACCACTCTGCGATGTTCTGGAAAGGTGAAAAGGTCGGTTGGGGTGCCCTTTTTATGGTTCGGATGTGTACCACAAACGCCACGAGTATGACTTGGGGCAGCTGCTGGGAAGGCTCTGAAGGTTGGTTCGCCACAGGTGATGTTTACGCCGAAGAAGAATGGGTACACGTCGCTTACGTCGCTGATGGCGCGGAAGCCACGGCGTATGTGACCTCCTCTGTTACTGGCGACACTGTTGTTCCCGCAAGCGGACAGCAGAACCCAAGACCCATTGAGCCACCACTGTTGACATTCTCAGACCAGCCCGTTGAAATTGGTGTCGGACGGCAGGTCGGTGGGAACCTCGGAAATGACAATTGGCTTGATGCTATGATTGATGAGGTCTACTTCTGGAATCGTGCCCTCAGTGAAGATGAAGTCCGGGAACTTGCGGGCGGCGCGCTTGTCGGTGCTGTCAGTGTCGAAGCACAAGGCAAACTCGCTACCACATGGGCGCACATTAAGAAACCCTAAGCGTTATTAACCTGAAACAAAAAAGGCTCCGGATTTTATGAATCCAGAGCCTTTTCGCTTATCGGAGGGGATACACAATGGAAGGTTATTACGGCATTGGAGAGGTCTTCGTCAAAGTTGCTGACCTTGAACGCGCAGCGGAGTTTTATCGCGATCTGCTCGGGTTTGAGGTCGTCGAACGCAACAATCGGCAACTTTATATCTACTTAGAAAATGGACACCTCGTCCTCAAAGAAGCCGGAAGCCCCGGACACGATGCAGGCGGACCGATGCATTTCGCCTTTGTGACAAGCACTGAACGAATTGAACAACTCGTTGAACAATTCGCTGCCTTGCCTGATCGGACGCGTGGCCCCTTTGATTTCGACGATCCGCGCGGCAAATGCCGGGCTTTCTTCATTTTCGATCCGGACGGAAACGAAATTGAGTTTAACGACCTCTACTGTCCAGACAACCCGACTTAGTGGAGGAACCCCAAAATGCTAACCACTTCAGAGATTAACAACTTTGTTGAAAACGGCTACATTATTCGTCCGGGCGCGCTTTCCGAGACCGACATCCAGACCTACCGTAGTGCTATTGACCGGATACTCCACAAGTGCCGCGTTGAAGGTCTACACGCTGATCATCTGCGTTATATAGACGGAGAACGCGACGACACCTGGGGGGTTAATAATATCTTCCACCCAAGCATTCGCGAACAGGCACTTGTCGACTCGCTTGCACACCCAGAGATATTGGATGTTATTGAAGGACTTATCGGGGAAAGACTCAGGTATCACCTCTGCACCCTTCTCGTCAGTTCCGAGCGGAAACCGTATCACATCAACTGGCATCGGGATTCTGCACCCGATGGAGAGGTACCCCTTGAAACGCTTCTCAGTCGTCTCAGGAGTCACGTCCAACTCAACGGGGCACTCTATCAGGATGAAACACTTTACATCGTCCCGGGCAGCCACCGACGTGAACTCACAGACGCTGAACGCGCTGTTTTACAACAGACCCCTAAGGCAGCAATGCCGAATCAAATAGCAGTGAAGTTAGAACCGGGGGATATTGTCTTCTACAACTCAAGTCTGCTTCATAAAGGGTATAACCCAACTGGCACGCAACGGCAGACGCTACACTATGCGGTTGTTGTCGCCCCGCCGGAAAGCACGCCCGCCAACCCAGAGAGTCCAACGAGTCAGGAGTGGTTAAACGAACCGACGTTTTTGGACAATCTCTCACCACGGCTTAAACCGTTGTTCGATAATTGGTTGAAATATGGTTGATATCCTATAGACATGTCGCCCCGCTGGGACTTATCCTCTAATCTTTATGACAAATCATTGCTGTGATCCAACAGAACCGCTTGAGAAAAGGGAGGCATTTGAGGAGAAATGTATCCATCGCTTTGAGGATACGGAAAGTCCATCTATAAAACAGTGGAACAGAAATGCATTGCTGCCAGAACAGCGCGCTGACTGCGGAGAGATGAAATTCACGATGCTCTAACTTCTCAAACTCGGCACCGACTGCCTCAACATCGTGGAGTGAAAAGTAGTGCAACTTGCCGGAGTATTTCAAAAACGCTTTGCGATAGAGCCATACGGCTGGATGGTGTCGCATATTCTCGATAAAAATCGCTTTCCCACCTGGCTTGAGCACGCGATAACACTCCTGAGCGGTTTCCGTGTGCGCCGTAAACACCAGCACGGATTTCGAGATAATAAAGTCGAAAGTATTATCTGGAAAAGCGAGGTGCATTGCATCCATGAGTGCAAACTCGACCGACTCGGCAACCCCATAATCCGCTGCCCGCGTCTTTGCTTCAGTGAGTCGAAACGGAAGCAAGTCTATGCCGACGACAGTTGCCCCGCGTTTCGCCAACAATGTCGCAGTTCCACCCGTTCCAGTGCCTAACTCCAGGACCTTCTTTCCTTCTAACTGTCCCATCTTTGGGAAAATGTACTTAAAGATGGGAAGATAAAAATCTTCCCACCAGAGTAAAAGCGTTTTATCAAGAGTGTCTCGCGAGGTCCCAGCGTCAAGCAAACTTAAATTTTCCCCATTTTCCGTAGACTGTTAATACAACGTTCGACACATTCAAGGGGCGGATAGGCGTAACGCTCCTGCTCCACAATGTACCACTCAGTCCCACCGACGGTCTCACAGGCGTGGAACACAGCCTCCCAAGGGACATCACCTTCACCGACGTTTGCCTCATCATTCGTGGCGGAATATTCCTTAAGATGCACCAACTTCGCTCTGCCCGGATAGCGTTCAATAGCCGCCACAGGGTCAGCACCGGCACGAAGTGCGTGACCGATGTCAATCTGCATCACGACATCGTCACGGGTGTTACCGCCGAATATATCCCACGGGATTTCGTCTTCCATTGGTTCAAATTCACCCGTGTGGTTGTGGTACCCCGTAGCCATCCCTTGATCCGCAATTTTTCCAGCGATGTCGTTGAAGATCTTTGCTGTATCGCGCCACGCCTGCGGAGAACCCTGATATTCTCCAGATAACCCCGGCACAATCAGATACGGGTTGCCGAGAATTTTATTGAACTCAACCGTTTTCGCGAGTTCGTCACCGAGAAGTGTGTTGATCCCCGTATGTGTCCCTGCGACCCCTAATCCGAGATCATCGCACATGTCGCGCAACTCTTCGGCAGTCCGATCATAGTAACCCGCAAACTCAACGCCTTCATAACCCATCTGTGCGACCGCTTGCAGTGTTAAAGATAGGTCGCCAGCACAATCGTCTCTAACAGAATAGAGCTGTAACGCAATCGGAATTCTATCGCTCACAACGTCCTCCTAACGTTTTTAGGCGCGGTCGGAAACCGTGCCACTAATTGCTACATCGGCAGGTTCACGACCTGCCCACTATCTGCCGAGACGAGCCCTGCTTCGAGGATTTCTTGAGCATCCCGACTCACTTTGGCGTTACAAAGACCTTCAATCGGTTCACCCGTTTCCAAGCAATGAATGAAGTATTCCGCAGCGTTGCGTCTCCCCTCTGGGAGTGCTTCAGGTGTTATCACTTCAGCATCACCGCCTGCGGGATGGAGATGGACTTCGTTTCCACTGACCATCAAAGCACCCTCCGTCCCATAAACCACAGGGTTCGGCGTAATGTAGCCGACCTTCTGGGTCCAAGACGCTTCCGTGATACCGAAGGCGTTCCCGTATTTCATGACGATAACGGCGTTATCATCGGGTACCGGATAGTCTTTGACGAAGGTGCCACGGAAGGCTGTCACCTGTTGCGGCAAACCGAGGAGATAGGCACACATATCGGCACAATAACAGCAGTAATCCATCAGCGCGCCAGCACCGTTCTTCTCTTCATCGTAGAGCCATTCGTAGAAGTAACGGGAGCAACCGATCTCCATCGGTCCGTTGTGCGCAGAACGCCACTTGAAATAGAAAATATCTCCGATGCGTCCGTCTTTGATGAGATCCATTGCGGTATTAAGTGCTGGACTCCACGCCGTGGGCCAATTCACCATGAGTTGGATACCGGCACTCTCTGCAGCAGCCAGCATCTGATCTGCCTGTGAAAGGCGTGCTGCCATCGGTTTCTCAGATACGACATGCACACCTTTCGCCGCCGCAGCCGCAACAATATCTGCACCGGCGTTGTTCGCCGCCGCTGCTTGGACGATATCTAACTCTTCTTTCTCTAACAACTCTTGCCAAGAGTCGTAGACCTTCTCAACACCCGATTCCTCACTGAATTGTGTGCGTAACTCCGCATTGACATCGCCCGCTGCAACGATTTCAACGTTTGGGTGTGCCTTCCAATGACGGAGTTCACCCCAAACGTGGTCATGCACCAGAGATGCGAAGCCAACGCGATACGTTTTTGACATTAATTTTTCCTCCTGAATATAGTTGTGGGTTATAAGTTAAGAGGTTCTCTGGTAATCTCACAAATCACTCCTCAGCCTTTACCGCAATTTTAATCGCCGTTTCACCTTTGATACGGTAGTCTCCATTGAGTGCGTGAAAACCGTCTCCGACCTGTGAGAGCGGCAGCTGATGGCTAATCATGTCGGCGAAGGGCAATTCGCTCTGCTCAAGGAGCGGCAAACCGCGGACGAAATGCTCGTAACTGCTCCCCCAGATCGCCTCGACCCGAAGGTTTTTGCGCATCAGTAACTGGTTAATATTGAAGTCGATAGATCCCATATCCACGAAGTGACCAACCTCAACAAAAGTGCCGCTCCGGCGGGTATATCCCAAACCTTCCGGCGTGGCTGGAAGGAAACCTGCACACTCAAAGACAACGTCTGCGCCTTCTTTGCGGGGTGTCTCCGCTTTGACCAATTCCGTCCGTTCTTCGACAGAGGTAACTTCCTCAATATCGATTGTTACGTCAGCACCGAGGCGTTTCGCGAGTTCCAAACGTCCGGCAGGCCCCCCAACCATAATCGCTTTCGCAGCACCGCTTAATTTCGCACAAGCGAGCGTCACAAGCCCGATAGCCCCTGAACCCTGCACAACAACGGTATCACCGAGTTTTATCTGCCCGCGCATTGCCGCATGAACACCGACAGTAAACGGCTCTGTGAGGACCGCAACCTCAGGCGATGCGTCGGTTTTCATAAAGCAGGTATTCGGATGGACAAGATACATATAATCGGCGAACCCGCCGCGAAAATGCGGTGCCTCGTCCGGATTCCACTGGAACCCATAAGCACCGTAACTCGTTCCGGGTGCGAAGATAATCCTATCCCCCTCTTTAATCGGTTTTCCGACATAATCCGTCTCAACCCCTTCACCGATCGCCTCAACGATACCGACGTTTTCGTGTCCCAACAGCACTTCCTCTTGGAAACCGTTCTGCCAGTTATGCAAGTCGGTTCCGCAGATACCCGCTAACACCTGACGGAGCAGCACCGTGTTAGGTTCGGGATCGGGGACGGGATACTCCCGAATTTCAAAATCTTGACCGTGTGCAACCACGGCTCTCCCTATTCGACTCATTATGTTTCCCCTCTCGTAAGTTTCGGACACCCGTAGCGCACCTACAGACATCCTGTATTGACTCCCACTCAGATATATTTTCGCCTATTTCGCGAGGAAATAATCACGATAGCAACAATAGCAACAACAACAATGGGTAGCCAGAACTCTTCAAAAATTTCCCAGAAAAAGTTGAACCCTATCCAGAGTAGAACTTCAATCCCAACAATGGATGCCGTCTTGCCCCACGGGAAATCTGCGTTGTACTGTTTCTTCAACCGACTGGCGTATATCCACGAAACGACCAATGTCCCAACAATAGCCACGAAGAATAGGAGATTTACAAGCCCTTGAAT
>VXZL01000135.1 GCA_009845505.1 Candidatus Poribacteria bacterium
CATTATAGCACAATCTTCCTTTAGGGAGTGGCCTAAAAAACCGTAGGCAGTACAAAGATTGGACGAAGCTTAGAACAAAGTCAATACGGTCCTGTTTTGACCACTCGCGGTGCTGTTTGAAGATGTTCTGAAACTCGCGCGTAAGGTTTCCTATCGTTGTTCTTCCCTCTTCGACCAGTTGTGGAATATCGTAGCGTTCTTTACCGTCGTAGGAATTATACTTTTCGATGTCAATTGTCATTAGGATGGTATAAGATTTTCCCTTAAAGTTCCAGACGTAGCGTTTCCCAAGTGTCTGTCGGGTATTCGGGGGACGCTGCTGCACAATGCCTTCTACGATCTGAACGCCGCTGAGCGCGTCTTCGGCATTGATATTTGCAATGATGAGAAAGTTACTTAGGAGTAAGAGGATAAGCAGTCTAATTTTCATATAGTGCTATCCTTTTGTTATTCAGTCTGTTCATTCCGATAAAATAACAATATTTCTATTCGACGATTTTTGTCTCTCATATCTCTTGTTCTGTTATGCATTTTGAGTTTCTCAGGTGTGTATGTATTATCTTGATCAGAGCGTTGAATTGGCTTGTACTCTCCAAAAGATGTAGCTGATATGAGATGCCTTGCTGGATCTATATGGATTTGAAACTGTAGAAATCTAAATACAGAGATGGCACGTTTTGCTGCGAGATGTAAGTTTGATGTTTCAAAATCGGGCGGTGTAGGGTCTGCATGTCCTTGAATCTGAATTTCTCGGATGGAATTGAGATTTCTTTTTATTTGACGACCAACAGTTCGCAATGTATCTTTACCGTTTTGTTTGAGATTAAATTTATTCGGTTCAAACAATATTCGATCACTAAAACTGTATCGTTGCAGTGTAGGCTCGTTCTTAATTGTAATTTTTGTGTATCTGTTAACTCCCGTGCGAATTCTAATTTCATACGAATCAGGTTCGCTTGTTCTTGGTATCGGTTTAACCCGATACGCGGCAGCAATTGCATGGATCATCTCCATCTGTTTTTGTTCAACTTCCGGCGGAATAACCGTTCCGTCTGGTGGTTCTGGCTCAGGCGGAGTAGATTCTGGTCCGACGGAAAAAGCGACAATCACAGCAAACACGACAATCACCAATATCAAGACAAGCGTCAGCATTAAGTCTGAAAAGGAGGGCCAAAAATTGAAATCTAATGTATTATCTTCCATCTGTTTTCCTTCGGGAAAATGGATTGATTCTCCGCCAAAATGAAGTTCGGCCGGGTCTCTCTATTTTGGATGCTCGCACCTGCCGTTCCAATCTGTCAACAGTAATTGCTAAGGTTTGCGAGTTCTGAGAAATATCGCCAATAATGGTATTGAGTCTCTCGATATTCACGTTCAGTGGCGTAACATCAACAGAAATTTGTCAAGTGAAAATTTTCTTTTTTTTCTTGATTTATTCTTGCGGATGGGGTATCCTAATTTTAGCACTTACGGGACTGCGAAATTAAGTTGAAACACGTATCTTCGGACGATAAAATTCTTGCCACTATAGGAGCTGTGCGGTTGGAAACCGCACCTACCGGTGGTGTGCGTAAGTCCTAAGTTATAAGATTGGACTGGTCTCTACTGACCTCTGGTCGCGGTGCTGCCCGTTTTCTGTGCGAAGCGGTTTCGCTGGCAGCATCGGCAAAAGTTAATAAGGAAACGTATCATGAATGGAAACACATTTGAAGAAATGGTCATCACGACCCTCAATGAATTGCGTCAGGATATGTCGTTCTTACGCAGGGAAATCAGTGATGTAAAAACGGAAATCAGTGATGTAAAAGCGGAAATCAGTGATGTAAAAATCGACTTACACAAGGAAATCACTGATGTAAAAACGGATTTACACAAGGAAATCACTGATGTAAAAACAGATGTCGCTTGGGTGAAGGGTAAGCTTGAAGGGCGGTCTGATACACGTCATGTTGTTCTCACCGGTATTTCCATTTTCGTTGCTATCTGTGCGGTCGTTGTTGCCTTCCTAAAATAAACAGGACTTACGCAAAATGAGCAAATATTGGACGTTTAGACGCAAAAAGCGGTAAGTTTCGTCCTTTAAACCCCCTAAAAAATCAACGGTATGAAGGTTCTCCGTATGGCATTCCCCGCCCCTTATCAAGGGGACTTTAAGAGGAAATGCGTAAGTCCTATCAGAGTCTGGGATCAACAGCCTCACTTTCGAGGGCTAATACACCGAAAACACACTCATGGACACGAGACAAGGGTTCACGGCGAACGAAACGCTCCAGTGCCTCAACACCCAAGGCAAACTCTCTAAGGGCAAGGGAACGTTTGTGAGAAACGCCACGAGAACGGAGACGTTCCAAATTTTGAGGCAATGTATATTCGGGTCCATAGATGATCCGTAGGTATTCACGACCTCGGCACTTTACAGCGGGTTGTACCAAGCCTCGTTTGCCTCGAACGACGAAATTCAGTGGTTTGATAACCGTGCCTTCGCCACCGTGCGCCGTGAGTTCCTCCCACTGCCGAATCGCTTCCGTTTGGCTCGTGTCATCGGTTAAATCTACGACGCCGTATCGGGTTGCAAACAACACGTCATCTTCAGAACTTTGACAGAGTTTCGTGAGCTTATGCGTATGCCAGAGATGGTCTTTGTCAAAATACGTTCTTCCTTCCGTCGCAAGCAAGTGGAACGGTGCTAACTTCAAGTCTGTGATTGATTCAACAGACCAGCAGTATTGCTGATAAGCCTTGATGTATTCGGTTACGGCTTCTGTGCGTTGGCGATAACTCTCCAAGATACTATTTACATCAACCCCTCTTTCAGCAGTGGTTTTTAGGGAGGCAACCGCTGCTTCCAAAGCGACACGCGCCGATGTCCCGACTGGCGCGTATTGTTGCTTTAGCAACTCTTGTGCCTTCACCGACCACGGCATCAATTCACAGTCAAGACAAATCCAATCTGTCCCAAGACTTTCCCAATAGCCGACCTCATCCATCGCAGCTTTTACGTGTTCAAGTAAAGCGGTTTCAACTGCGGCATCGTTAAAGAAAGATCTGCCGGTTCGTGTGTAACAGACACCAAGCGTGTTATCTGCAATGCCAAATCGTTTTTTTGCGGTTTCTGGATCGCGACAAACAACGAGAATCGCACGCGATCCCATGTGTTTCTCTTGCCAGATAACATCGGTTACCCCTTGCTTGTGATAATAAGCGAACGCTTCTGCGGGGTGTTCGAGCAGGTCTGACCTGTTCGTTGTTTCGGTTGGGGACATCGTGGGTGGAAGATATATGAGCCATTTTGGATGGACGGCGAAACGGCTGATCGCTTCTAACGCCGTTATCGCGTTCTCTTCGCGGATTGTTAAGTTGCCGTGTAACCGCGTACTGATAGCGCGCCTTCCCAGCACATCGTTGATATCTAAGATATCGTCGTATCCCTGCGTTTTGGGAGAAGAGGGTCTATCCGCTTCATTAAGAAGCGGTTTCACGGGTTCATAATATGTCCGGTGAGCGGCAACAGATACCAACTCTTTTTCGGGGTATCGCAACGCCGTCAATTTGCCTCCAAAAACGCATCCGGTATCGATATTGATTGTGCGGTTTACCCATTGTGGCTCAGCGACCGGCGTGTGTCCATAGACAACCGTGGCGGTCCCACGGTATTCCTCCGCCCAATTGAGCCGGATGGGTAATCCGAATTCATCGGTTTCTCCAGTAGTTTCGCCGTACATTGCGAATTCCCGCACGCGCCCTGATGCGCGTCCCTGTAGTTCCGCCTTCATTCCAGCGTGGGCGACGACCAACTTCCCGTTATCAAGCACATAGTGACTCACTAACCCATCTAAAAATTCTGCAATCTGTGTTTTAAATTCTGTTGATTCTTCCGCTAATTGCGCCAGTGATTCCGCCAGTCCGTGTGTCCGCTTCACATTTCTCCCGCGGAGTGCCCGAACCAGTTTTACATCGTGGTTCCCCGGTACGCAGATCGCTGCACCCATTTCGTGCATCCGCATGATAAGACGCAAGACCTCAGCGACCTTTGGACCTCGATCAACATAATCTCCGACGAAAACAGCTTTTCTGCCTTCTGGCGGTTCAACGATAGTGTCCCCGTCGGGTTGTGTTGAGATTTTATAGCCGAGTTTTTGAAGCAATTCGACCAGTTCGTCAAAACAGCCGTGAACATCACCGATAATGTCGAAGGGACCTTGTTCGTCTGTACGGTTTGACCACAAGGGTTGTCGTTCCACGCGAGCGGCTGCAACGACTTCGGGTGTGGACATCACATAGAGGAACTGTCGAAAACCTTCGCGCTTAAGATAACGCAGTGAACGACGAAGTTGTTGGTGTTGTTGTCGGATGACGTGCGGTTTTAAATCGCGGTCGGGTCGTGTTGCGTTTCTTTCCTGACAGAGTTTCGTGGGGATGTTGAACACGATGGCAGCGGTGAGGTAATGGTATTCGCGCGCCAGCGCAAGCAGAGGTTTTCGTGCGTCGCCTTGGACGTTGGTTGCGTCAATGACTGTCAGTTTTCCGGCGGCGAGCCGTTTGGCAGCGATGAACCGTAGCACCTCAAACGCGTCTTTTGTTGCTGTTTGATCGGTTTCGTCGTCCGAAACGAGACCTCGACAGAAATCGGACGAGAGAATCTCGGTCGGCTTAAAATGCTTGCTCGCAAAGGTGGACTTGCCTGAACCTGAGGGTCCGATGAGAAGTACAAGCGACGGTTCAGGGATTTTTAGAATCATGTTATCTGTTTTTCCTGATTTTCTCGGGTAAAGACCGCCATCTGGGTCGGCGCGCCAACATCTTCAGTTGTTGGTCCGATTGGATGAAACGCAACGGCATAACTGAAGCGTTCGGAGATACGAGTTGCCCAAGACTGAAACTCGTCCTGTGTCCATTCAAAACGGTGGTCTTTGTGTCGAAAGCGTCCACCTTGGAGATTCTCAAATTTCACGTTGTATTCTCTGTTCGGTGTCGTTAGTACAACTGTCCCGGGACGGGCAAACTCAAAAAGCACCCGCTCAAAAGCCGCAAGGCGTGGTAAATCTAAGTGTTCAATCACCTCTATAACCGCAGCGGCATCGTATCCAGCGAGACGTGTGTCTCGATAGGTGAGCGACCCTTGGAACAAACGGAGTCGTTTTCTTTGATTCTCTGGCAACTGATCGTAATGGAGTCGTTCTTGCGCGATTTTCAAGGCACGATGCGAAACGTCCATGCCGACAATCTCTTCAAACTGCTTTTCATGCAAGAGCTTACGGAGGAGTTTTCCCTCACCGCACCCCAAATCAAGCACGCGTTTCGCACCGCACTGCTTGAGTGCCTCGGCGACCCTCTGCAAACGGATTTCGTTCAGACTGATTTCTGCTTCAGCTTGCGTTTCTTCTTCTGCCTGAAGTGCCTCGTCGGTTTGTTGAAGATCTGTGTCGCATAGTTGGGCAAGTGCTTGATTGGTCAATGGACGTAAATGTTTTAAGTAACGACCGACAATGGATTCATGTTCTGGATGCACAGCGAGCCAATTTTCACCGTGTTTTAAGAGTTTCTCGATTTCTGCCTCGTCAACCCAGTAATGTTTCTCATCATCAAGCACCGGAATCAAGACGTACAGGTGCGTGAGAAGTTCGCTCAAACGGCAGGTGTTTTGCAGGGTTACTGTGAAATAACGGCTCTCACCCCAATCCGGGAATTCCGCGTCCAAGATGTGTCGCTCCACTTTTATCTTATAACCGAGCGGCTCGAAAAGTCTCCGCAACAATTGTTCGCCGCCCTGACACGGGAGGATGGATAACTTTGCTTCTAAGGGAATCGCTGTCTCGGCGAGTTGTGGGCGTTCTTTGCTTCTACCGGACAATGCACTGCTAAATACTTGCGCGATTGCGACACTCAAAAACGAGGAGGCAACATAGGGGCGATCGCTGACGTACGGTGCCAGTGCGAAATTTTCCCCAGATCGTCCGTGTGGACGGCGGGTCAGTCCAACGCTATCTATATCGAGAAGCAGGGCTGCTGTGCACCTTTCGGCACTCGCCTCCGGGTAGAAAACGTGTGCTTGCCCGAAATTAAGAGCGAAGGATTGGATCCGTGCTGGGTGTTTGTGCAACAGATATCCAAGGTCTGTCGCTGGGGAATATGTTGTTGATATTGTCAGGAGCATAACAACAGGACCTTTAAGGAAGGCAGTGTGCTAAAGGGGGCAGCCCAAAGAGACCTGCCACCTTCAGCATAACGCAACAGTTAATCCCCAGAAGTTCTCGTGAGACTGTTGATTGATATATCGCAGCCTTGCTTCCAAGCACTTTAGGACTTACGCACTCCACCGGTAGGTGCGGTTTCTAACCGCACCGATCCTATGGGGGTCCGGATCTTTATCGTCCGAAGATACATGTCTCAACTTAATTTTGCGTAAGTCCTGCACTTGTTTGGGAGTGACGACTTTTTGCTAAAGGGATCGGATATTGAAAGACGCGATAAATTTCAATTCACGCCGAACCTTCTATGCGTTTGCCGTGTGTTAAAGTTTCGATGCCATTCTGAGAGCGTCGCGATCGCAGCTGCCTCGCTCTCGAAATGCTCAAAGAGGCTGGATAATCGACTCAATACAAGCAGGTTCTTGATGTGCTTGCCGACATGGATAACCCCAATCCGTCCTTTCTTGTGCTTGGCAAGTGAGCGGGCTTGCATGAGTACACCGAGTCCTGAAGAACTCATCCGCTTGACATGCTCGAAGTTGATAAGGATGCGCGGTTCATCGTCTGCTGCGATGTGTGGCAAAATGATTGCCCGCAACTCTGGGACGTTAGTCCCGACGATTTGCCCAGACGGTTCAACGATTGTGACACCATCTCGAAAACGAATGTGAGTTGTCATGATAGTTCTCCTTGTAGGTGTGCGTGATTATTTTCAGCGGTTTTTAGATTTCGATGATGGATGCGCGTCGGTTTCAGACGGGGCATCCATCTTTAAGACGTAAGTATACGGATTTGAGTTTTCCCAAAAGACTTTTCATCAATTGGCTCACTCTGCCTTTAGAGATACCGAGGGCTTCGGCGATTTGCGTACCAGTGTAGTCCTGAAAGTATTTCAGCCGCACGATTTCCTGTTCCTGCTCGGTGAGCCGCTTGAGCATTACCGGAAGTTGTTCTCGGAATCGTTCGAGATGAACCTCTTCAATGACTTCATCCTCCAAGGATTCCGCGGCAACGGCGGTGTTATAAAGTTCAGCCGCCAGTGGGTTCAAGGCAGTAGGCACGTCGTCGGAGAACTCAGATGTCACAGATTCAACAAGTGAGCAGGGCAGATACCTCAGTTCCTGACGGCGTTGAGACCAGAGCCTGTGACAGACTCGGGATTTTATGAATGTGATAAAACTCGCTTGGCTCGGATGTGTCGGATCGTACTTCGGGGTTTCTTCGAGTATCGTCAAATATGCCAGTTGCCGGAAATCATCGCGGCAGGCTTGGAGACCCGCGTCGCCCCGCGTCGCACAAGTTACACATTTACAGATCGATGCCTCTGCGGTCAAGAGGTCGTCGGGATCAACATAAAACGGACATTGACCTCGGTTCCCCGGATGGCGATCTTCTCTCATGAGACACCCCCTTAAGATGGTTGGGTAGTTTCAGAGGATCAGTTAAAAAGACGTTTAATTAATTATATACGCCAGAGCGAAAAAAGTTTAGCTTTTTTTAAAATTGACGAAAATCTATCTTTTAAGTT
>VXZL01000649.1 GCA_009845505.1 Candidatus Poribacteria bacterium
TTATAGATGCTTCTCCTTATGTAAAGGAGGAGTTCTTTAGAGTAAAGGAGGGTTTTTCTCTAAGTCGTAAGGATTTTGATCTACCAACGCTTTTAGAAAGACTTGAAGATACTGAAATCAATATAGATAAGCCTGGTCAGAATTTGGATATCTGCCCTGAGACCTTGATTGATGGAGTAATCATATCACCCTATGTTGAAGACTGGGTTACAGAAACAGTCGAATCCGTCGTTTGCCGATACAGATTTAAGTTTCCCGTCAATCAATCAAAACTCTTAGATTCACCAAATTAGCAGAAATTTCTGCTTACATCCCAGTGATGCTGCGCGCCTGCAAAATGTCAAGACTGCAAACCTTCAACCCCTGATATCCAACTGTGACAACCTCAATTGGAGCAGTAAAAAGTTGTCTCAGTCTGTGAGGTAGATGTTCATCAAGCAGCACGCGCATTAGCGAACTCCAGAGTCATTTGCAAATAAGCCACTGCCTGTTCACGTGAGACTGTCGGGAAATCGTCAAGAAATACATCAAGTGAGTCGCCTGCGACAAGGTGCTGAATCAGACTTTCAACTGGCACGCGAGTGCCAGCAAAAACTAAGGTGCCGTGCATCACGTGTGGATCTTGGGAGACAATTCGTTCTTTCTCCATAACTCACTTCTCTTCCTGCCTATAGTATCGGTTATTACAATCCCATGTCAAAGTTCGTGTCGGTTACATTTTACCGTCGCGAGTCAGGTATAGAAAACTGTTATTCCGATCGGTGTCCTGCATAGCCGCGCGGGTTTTCAAAGGCATCTATCCACAGATCACACCACTCTTGATGTTCAGAAAGGACAGATTCGGGGTTCTCTCGGCTTCGGACAATAAAGTCGGGATGCGCTGTGCGTCCAGTATGCACACCAGTCGGTTGATAGCGCAGATCTAACGACCAGCGACACCGTTCAGACGTGTTTGGTTGCGAACGATGCGGTGTAAAACGACTCAACAAAATGAGGTCGCCACGGTAACATTCCAGCATAAGTGGTTCGACCTCCGGCATCAAGTCTGGAACAATCATAGTCCCCCCTTCTTTCTGATGGCGGAGATAGCCTTTCTCCTCGGTAACACCGGGCAACGCTTGAAGACATCCCATTTCTACTGTACTATCACCTAAAGGAAGCCAACATGTGACGATATTTGAGCCTTCGGCTTCCGGCATCATAACTCCGGCATCCTGATGCCACGGCACACCACCAGCCCAACTCGCATTCCCATCCACAACAGGTGGTTTCGCCCGGAGATGCTGAATTGGATTACAAGTAATCTCAGGTCCAACAATCCCTTCAATAACATCTAAAAGGTTGTCGTTTCTCAAGAATTCAAAGATTGCTTTACCGCGGTAGTGCATGATATCCAACCCGCGCACCATCTCACCGGATTGCGCCAATAATTTTGCAAATCGGCGATCAAAGGGTTCGTCTTCGTAAAGGTCTTCGATCTCACCTTCTTCTTTCAAAGCAAGGGCGCGTTCGGAAATCCAATCCGAAATCTCGTCAATCACCGGTTGAAGGTCTTCGTCAGTCAAGGCATCTTTGACTATCAGGACACCTTGCGTCCAAAAGGTTTCGCACTGCTCTGGCGTGAGTTTCATAAGGAAAAAATCTCCATTTTTGTAGGGCTTGTAACCTAAATTCGTCTCTATTTCATATTATCTGCTATAAAAAGTTGTGCGTATATGATACCATGCATGCTGAAGAAAATCAACAAGGAGTATTATGGAATGAAAGGCAAACAGATTGTGATGCCAGCGAAACGTTCGGCGACGCTGGAGGATTTTGAACTCGATGAGACGCTTGCACCAAACCAGATTTTGTTGAAAACGCACTATAGCTTGATTAGCCCAGGGACAGAAGGCGCGGGATACACTGGACTCGAAAGTGGCACGCGCTTTCCGCACGGTTCTGGTTACACGGCAATCGGTGAAGTCCTGAAAGTCGGTGAAAATGTGACGAAATGCGCTGTGGGTGATCTCGCCTTCTGTTATGGTCCACATGCGTCCATTGCTAAAACGGAGGCAGTGCTTTTGGCGTTTAAACCGCCTTTGGATATAGACGAGAAATTAGTTCCATTTGTCCGAATGGCAACGGTGGCGATGACCTCGCTACGGGTATCATCTGCTGAATTTGGAGATACCGTCGCAATTATCGGCTTGGGGTTAGTCGGTAACTCTGCATCCCAACTCTTCAATTTGGCAGGTATGAAGGTTATCAGCATTGAGCGCGTGCCACGCCGCCTTGAAATCGCTCGGCAGTGCGGTATCCAACATCTGATTAACCCCGACGAAGAAGATGTTTTGGAACGCGTTATTGAACTGACAAACGGTGAAAAAGCGGCTGTCACGGTTGAAGCCATCGGAAACCCTCGGCTCGTCGAAACGGCTTATCAGTTGACTGGCAGAAAAGGGGAAGTTATACTGCTCGGTTCTCCTCGCGGTGAGTACGTTACGAATGCTACGGATATCTTGAACTACAGTCATCGTGTCGGTTTAGGAGCGATTACGCTCAAAAGCGCGCATGAGTGGGTCTATCCGACGCTGCATTCAGGCGAATCGAAGCACTCGCTTGAACGCAACTCGCGCTTGGCGTATTCACTGATGTGTGAAGGTAAATTCAAGGTAGAAGAGTTACTGACACACGTCATCGACCCTGAAGATGCCCAGTCTGCTTACGATGGGTTGACAGATAGGAAAGATGAATACTTAGGCGTAATTATGGATTGGACGTAGCATCAGAAGTCGGGCTTCGGAGATCCCAACTACATGGCAGAGATTTGAAGAGAAAAAGGCGAGGTTAGAAACCTCGCCTACAAGGGGTGGCGTATTTTAACAACGATTATTCGGGCCACCGACTCTGAAATTCTGCTACCATCGCTTCAGGCGCGCCGTGTTGTGCTAAGAACTCTAAAAATGCTTGGTAGAGACGACGCGCTTCTTCTGTATCCGCTTCAAACCGATTTTGCATCTGTTCTGGATCAGAGGGCAAATGGAACAAAGACTTTGGTCCGCCCTGATTCTCTAAAAGCAGAGACCAAGTGCCGTCGGTAATGCTCCCGTGAGGACTTCCACCATCAGGACTCCATCCGCCAACCCAAGCACCGTGTGTAATGGCATACTCACGCCCCGTATCTGTGTCGCCCATGATAGCAGGAAGGAGACTATTGCCTTCCACTTGCGCGCCGCCTGCTGCACCGAACACATCAACAACAGTCGCAGGAATATCGGCGATACTGGTAAGTGCATCTGTATGGCGGGGTGCCGCATCCGGGTGATAAACCAGCAGCGGGATGTGGATGACTTCTTCATACATGCTAAGATTCTTTGCGAGCAACTCATGTTCACCCAATAGAAAGCCGTGGTCTGCCATGAAAATTATCATTGTCCTTTCCATCAGACCCATGTAGTCAATCTTTCGCAAGAGTTGCCCGATCCAATTGTCAACGAGAGAGGCTTCGGCGCGATAGAGGGCGTTGAGACGTTCCGTCTCACGTTCGTTCATAGGATTGGGACCGTAAGGCGGATAGATCGGTTCTGGTCCATCGTAGTCACTTGAATCGAAACGCCTCAGATACCATTCTGGAGCATCCCACGGTTCGTGTGGATCGAAGGTGTCTACCATGAGGTAGAAGTTTTCATGTTGGTGATTACGCTCCAACCAGTCGCAAGCCGTTTGCATAGTCTTCGCAACGAAAGTATCTGCTTCGGTCTGTCGAAAGGAGATATTCCTGAGATGATTGCCGAGACCGCCAGGTAACCTATTTGGATGTGTTCGGGTATACGTGCGATACTGCAGTGCTTCCTTCGATTCATAATCGTAGGGCTGTGTCTCTAAACAGTCGCCTTCTTGCCCGCGAATCCACTTCCATCCTGTAAACCCACGATTGTAAAAGAAGCCGTTGTTGATATGATGCGGTGTATCGGCAATCATCATACTCACAATACCAGCTTTCGTTAAGTCATCAGCGATGACAGGAACATCTCGTTTGAGCGGTTCCCACCCTCTTCGACAGATGCTGACTTGCCCTGTCACGAGTTCACCTCGTATCGGGACAGTCGGAAAGCCACAAACGTACGCTTTATCAAAAACGACACATTTCTCCGCGAAGGCATTTAGGGATGGCGTGTATCCTTTACCGCCAAAAATCGCAAGATTGTCGCGTCGAAATGTGTCTGAAATAATGTGAATAATGTTCATATTTATGCCTCTATTGGTTATTGGTTATTGATTATTGATTGTTAGTTAAGAGGAGTCTCGTAACAACCGACCCCTCTTAACCATTAACCATTAACTAACTGCTAATTGCTAATTATAGCGTGTTTTCGGTTTCCAATGTTGACAATTTAGCTGCCCCTTGCGCGTCAATATGAAGCCTCTTTTCGCGATCAGCCATTTGCACGACAGCCGGTAATAGCCCATAAATCCCCCAAAAAGGCACACCAATAGCGTCGCCGTTCAGGAGATTGTTCACAGTAAAATGCACCATCAATGACAGTTCAGCGGCCATCAGTCCAATAACGACAGCGCGGTAAAAGCCGTCTTCTAACCTTCGGAGGGCACGAAAGCCGTAGCGTAAGAACGCAACATTAAGCCATATCCACACGCCTAACCCGACAATCCCTAATTCCGCCAGAACTTGAAGGTATTCACTGTGTGCGCCGAGTTGATATTGCGCTGTGTAACTTCCAACGAGTGCGACATCTTCCTCGTAAAGCATCGCAAACGCGCCATAGCCCTTCCCCAAAATCGGGTTTTCAAGGAACATCACTGCTGCCTGTCCCCATCGCAAGAGCCGTGCTCGGTTTGAAGCATAAGAGATGTCCACTGCAGATGTAATTCTCTCAATAATAATGTTATAGACTCCCGGTAGATTCAGACAGACGAATAAGATAAGACATGCGGCACCGATAAACAGAATCTTTTTATGCGTAACGCCTCTTCCGAGTTGCATCAGCATAAATCCAACTGCTACGACCACGGAAAGCCAGACACCACGTGAAAAACATAAAAGGAGTCCAACACTAAAACAGACGAACCACGCCGTCCAGAGCACTTTATCGTAGGTACCATCGTCAAAGAGAAGGCGACTGAGACAGATGAGAAAAAAGATGGCGGTGAAAGAGCCGTAAACGGAGTAGTTCGTAAAGGGTGCGCTCCGATATGCACTCGTCCACTGCCAAGCATCAATATGGTAGATGAGGACAACAACTGTCCAGATAACGGCAACGGCTGCAGAGGGAAAGATAGCAATAAAAAGCCGTTTCAGTGCAGTCCTGTTTTGGATAACGGCATACACTATCACACTAAATAGCATGTAAACAACCGCACGGAACGCGCCTTTGAGGGTAACAAAAAGGTCTGGTGTATTGATTGCGGAAAGGAACGTAACGAGGATATAGCAGCAGAGCGGTCGAAAAAAAGGAAACTTGTTTTCGGACTTCGGCTTCTGAAGGGCGCGGTTAACTATCTTTTGAACACCATAAACGGCAACGAGCATGCCTAACAGCGGCTCTGTCGGTGTTTGAATCTCAAAACTACCCGGGACAATATAGCGGAACGAAAAGGGTAGAGCAATTAGCAGCAAATAGACGGCGATCTCCATGCCCAGAAAAATAAAGACAGCCGTTGCAGCCAATAAACCCAGGAGCGGGAGTGGGGTCTCTGAGTAGCCGCCAATAATACCGCCGAATACCAGACAGACAACAAGTGGGATAATTCGTTTGCCATATTTCAAGGATATCCACTGAACGCGGACAACTAAAACCGCATTTCAATGCCCAGACCGATTGCGGTGCCATCCAAAATTAGATTGAGCGGTGTAGTGCCGGTCGTCTCTATTGTTTTCAGTATCCGTTTCAATTCAAAGTTGAGTGAGAAGTTCTGTTCCCATTGAAACAGTTCCGCTCCGATGAGAACATATCCGGTTGGACCAGAAGAACCGTCATCAAAACTAATGCCCTGTCCTTCAAGTAGATCGAGTGCGCTCCCACTAAAACTTGCTCCCAAGAAACCGACCCCGCCGCCGACATAGATCGGAATAAATTCAGATAGAAGCACTGGACGATAGATAAACTGGTAGGAAGCCGGAATGAGAGTAGTGGAGAGTTCCACTGAGATTGGCGGTGGAATGTCAAGTTGCATCTGCCAATAACCGAGCTCAAAACGTGAGTTTAACTCCGGTGTATGTTCAAATACGACTGAAAACATAGGGAGCAGTGCACTGGGAACCTGTTCGACACCGACGCTCTGGAGGAGGTCCGTGAGTCCGCCCAATTGCGGCTTGTAGGAGAACAGTGAGAGTTGAAACGATGGAGATTGGAGGTATTCGGCTAAAAACGCTCGGACGGGTGACGGTCGTAATGGAGTGACATCAGTAGTCTCCGCGAGGGTTACGCAATGAAGCAAAAGGAATAGCAAAAGACAAGCAAGTGCCAAACGCATAAACGACAAAGCCCTTATCTGAAGTATATCAGTAGAGGAAAGCGATACAGAAACGGTGGGCGGGCACGGGCCCCGCCCCACGTTGATAAGAAAAAATTAGGCTACGTCATTGGCTCCAAACAACCAGAATGACTTCAACCGAAGGAGAAAGTTTAGAATGGCTGGTCAAGTGCACCAGCTGGAACCAGAATGACTTCGACTCTGCGATTCATCGCTCTGCCAGCGGAAGTGTTCTGGGGTGCGATGGGATCGGTATGTGCTTTACCAATTGCCTCAATTCTGCTGGTATCAATTCCTTTGGATTCAAGGTATTTTGCAGCTGAGTTGGCGCGGGCTTGCGAGAGATCCCAATTGCTTCTATAGCTGCCCCGTAAGACCGGCGTGCCATCCGCATGTCCAACGACCATGATTTTTGCATCCGAATCTGCCTTGAGTTGCTCAACAACACCGTTAAGCATTTCTTGGCCTTCCGTGGATAAACGGGTTTGTCCACTCCCAAAACGGACAGTCGCCACAAGCGTAGGTTTCGCGGCGACCTCTGCTTCTACCATAGCAAGTCCTTCTTTCAAGGACATTACTTCGGATTCAAGCTTTTTAATCGCATCGTCCTGGGCTGCATCAGCTGTATCGTGTGCGTCAAGTCGCTGTTGCAGTTTTGCGTCTTCACCTTGGGCAAATTCCATCGCTTTTTGCCCTTGCATATCAATAGCCTTGGTCAAGTCGGCGCGGAGTTGTGCGTCCTGTTCCATTGAGGCTTGATTTGCAGCAGCGATAGTGTCGGCATCACCTTGCTGAGATGCGGCAATCGCCTCATTCTTTGCGGCAGCGATTGTATCCTCAGTATCTTTCGCCTGCTGATCAACTTTTGCCTCTAACATAGTGACTTTGTTTGTAATGTCAGCATCAGCTTGTTCCATCTGTGAGACATGTTCATTCTTCCACATTTCAAACTCTTCTTGGTCCAGCTTCCCGCAGCTACTAACAATAAGTGCAACTCCCAAAAGAGCGATAATCGTGAAAGCGGTTCTACTTATCATGGATTCCTCCTAAGTTATTTACAACAATTTAGAGCGTTGTTCGCCAGCTGATATCTAAGAAGCAGGCGTTCAAGTTAAGCCCAAAAATCAATTTTCACAGTATCTTGGAATTCTGCTCAAATTCCGCCTGAATGTGCGTATATGGACAGGACAATCCCCTTT
>VXZL01000432.1 GCA_009845505.1 Candidatus Poribacteria bacterium
GCATGCTGGTCAACGGTTGAAAACTGAAAACCATCATTTTTCTCGTTTTGGCTTAACCCGTCCTAAAACTTTACATTTTGTCGCCGACAAGATTTCGTATCGCACGCCACCCCACGTGATTTTGCGTTGGAAGACTGCATAGAGAGCATTGATACCGCCGAGGAATACCGAAATTGAAGTGACATAAGAGGTTATGCCAATTGTTTCCCGCATCTTAGGCATTTCTCGGAGCCATTGCGGTAGATTTTTGGTGTAGAGTCTGTAACCAAATGCTTCCAAAAAAGGGATGAAGACAATAGGGAGTAGCCCTTCACGAAAGAATAGAAATGGAATTGCCCCAAACACGAAGATGCCTTTCGGTAGAAGCACAATGAGGCTCGCAAGCCACTGCCTCCAGAGTCCCATGTGAAGGGTCATAATCATCTGGCGATTCGTAAATTCAACGATTTGATGCCATCTGCGATTCGCAGTACGCGTAATGGCTACGCAGTCTGGGACAAAATGCACCTTGCGTTTGACATCTTTCATCGCAAGCGTGGTATTGTGATCTTCGATTGTTGCCTCTTCCCAGCGTTGAAGGATTCGGGCTTTTTCGAGCATTTCGCGTCGAAATGCGTTAGAACCACCCCACACCATTGTATGCGAATGGTCCCCTTGGAAACTCATTTGGAAGTTTACCCAAATGGCTTCCACGAGGGACGCGAGGTTCCATGTTTGTGGGAAGTAGAACCGTCCACCGACAGTTGTTCCTATGTCTGATTCTTGGAGTGGAGTAACAAGGAGTGTTAACCAATCTTCTCGGATAGCGACATCGGCATCCACAAAGGCAATGACTTCGGTATCGTCAGGGAGTTTTTCTATCGCCGTCAGCAGGTTCTGAACCTTTTGCGAGCGTGGGAGGTTGTTCTCGACGATGTTCGGTGCTAAGAGGACATGAATATTCGGGTGCGATTCGGCAATCTCACATAGGTGGGGATAGGAGGCATCGTGCCCTGAGTCCGCTTTTTCATGTGTGACAAAGAAGACTTCGTACACACCGGCGTAGTCTTGGCGTAAAAGACTTTTAGCGTGTTCTACCGTGTCAGCGTCCCACCCATAGTGAGGTGCGATGATCGCCACCTTTGGTGTATAGGGTGGACGTTCTGCGTTACGTTCACGCCGCGCGTACCAAAAAGAACGGCTGATGATGAGTAACTCAAGGATAAAGAGGAAATAGGCGGTTGCGATAATGTACGTCTGCATAGCGTTCAATCGTCTACTGTTCCGAGGTCCGGAGCAGTGCAAGCGTCGTTTTCAATTTTGGAACGAGATCCGCATTAAGGAGAAAGATTAAACCGGGTTCATGTTGAAGTCGTGCGTAATAATGCCCGGAAGTGTCTGGGTTGCCGATTTGCAAGGTATAGACTTTTTGATTCCGTAATTCAATAGTTAGCTGCACGTGCGGATTGCTGAAACCTGTGATGTCATCCGTAAGGACAGGATTGCTCCCAACATAAGCGTCTGCCATTAGAGTGTCGAGTTCGTAGATGATGGCGTTTACCGTTATATTATTCGCTGCCTCTTTCACGGGTGCTGTAAGTCGCCAACTCGTTCCGAGACGTTGACATGTGAGAGGTTCTGTGTCCTCGCTACGCAGCGTAAGTCGGATTACATCGTCAATGTGGAAATTGAGGATTTGCTTATCTCGTAACCACGCTGTACCGAGTGCAATCTTATCAATGAGTGCCCGTTTAACACGGACGATTTGCGATGAATGCTCCGCTTTGACGTAGACAGTTCTATCTTCCGCGGTGTCTCCAATCAGCAAAATAGTTGGCTTTTCTTCACCGCGCTGTGTAAATGCAACCTTGATTGACGGTGCTGCTAACCCATACGTCTGTAGATTTTTAGCGGATGATTCAACAAAGGCAACGGCTTCGAGCGAGTCTACGCCAAAAAGTAGGTCATCCACTGCCTTTGCATCTGCCTTTATTTTTCCTGTCGGTGTTTGCAATTCCCATATATTATCATAACCTTTTGTGCAGACAGTGTCTTGTTCCCCGTTTATGGAAATAACGAAACGGTTTGTAGCAGTCCTTTCAAAGTCGATAACCCGCTTATCGCGTAAGTCAAAAACGGATTTGTTGAGAAGGTGATAGATGTCATCAGGGACAATGGAGATTGAGTGAGGACCTTCAGTATATTGGCTATTAGCCTCCAAGACATCAAGAGCTTCTTTACTGATGGCTGACGGCTGACGGCTGACGGCTAACTTAACATAGACGTGTCTGGGACTCCCGGTTTCTGTCGGGAGTGTCGAACCGACGTCAAGGGCATAGGCCCGATCTGTATCTGTGAGTTTCACTTGGATACGCGGTGCCCCTAATCCGTATGTTGTTAATTCGGATGAGGAGATTGTATCTGTGTTATCTACCTCAAAGGTCACCACTTGCAATAGAAGCAACTCCGAAAGAATCCGTTCAATTTCTTGAACATCCGCCTTCACCTCAATTGGGGATGTAAGGTGCCACGTGCCACCTTGCTTTTCACAATTCACGGTTCTTGATTGCGAAGATGAATCGGCATCTTCAGATTTAAACGTAATATTAGACACTGTTTCCGGGTTGAATCTAACAACTGACCGGTCTCGAAGATCGGTCGGTGATTTCGTCAGATCATCAAGCGCACTGGATTCAATTAAAAATATGTGCGTTTCTGATTTCTCCTTGATGTAAACTGAGTAGTTAATCGCTTTACTGCCGATGAAGAAGGTCGCTGCCGGATGAGTGCCATCCGTCCAAAGTGAAAGCGTGATGTTCGGTGTATCGAGTCCATACTGTGTCAACTCTGGTACTTCAAGCGTGTGTTTGACGCGTTTGTTGAGAATATCGTCTAACATTTGCTTCACTTTTTCGTTGTCAGCATTTGCCAGAAACGGAGTCTGTAGTTCCCAATTTCTATTTACCTCTCTGACCAACTTCAAATTTTGATATGCTGCGTCTGCGAACAAAAGTTCTATTTGTTGTAAGCTGTCACGGGCTATACCGTAGACCTCATGAATTGGGGGTTTTTCGTCTGTTGACCCGTTATCCGTCGGTTCCTGAAAGAATAGAAAATACGCCCCAGCAGTGCCTACGAGCAGAATGATAATGACCAAGGTCGTCCGAAAATTCACACGTCTTCTCCTTTACGACGTTGCCACCAGACAACTAACCCAGCAATAAAGACGATTGCAGGTATCAGAAAAACAGAGATTATTTGTACGAGTTGGACATCTTGGACACGCATCTGACGCAAAGCCTGCTTTTGTAAATCGAGGGGACGAATCGCAATGAGATCCTCTTCTAATGTGAGCCAATTGATTGTCGCTAAAAAGAGGTCGCGATTTGCCTCTCGGAGGGCGGCATTCACTGCGAAATCTGAATCCCCGAAAACGACAATCCGGGTGGAAGCACCTGTAGCTTCATCTTGATTGTTGCTGTCAATCTTCTGTTCAATCGCAACAGCGACAGATACCGGGGGCGCGGTATCCACACCTGCAGTGTAATTGAATTCAGTGCTGAAAGTGCCGTCAGGAGTGCGCTCGGTTTCACCCCAACTGTCTTGTGTACCACCCACGGTCTTCGCGAGGGATTTAACGCTGAGGTTTGCCGGACTATCAGCAGCCGGTGTAACCGAACGCGTTATCGGAAACGCTACAAAATCCCGCATGGCACGTGTAATCTCGTGTAATTCAAATCCCGGCACAGGGGCACTCGGTCCAAATAGCGGAACAAAGTCTGTTTCATCGATGACAAAATCGTTTCCTATCGTGATCCCCCATCTTTTCATGAGACGAACGAGTCCCCTATTTGCGTCTTCTGCAGAAGTAAGTGATGGGTCTAACATGAGGAGCAATTTTCCGTTCCGTGCTAAGTATTTCGTTACTATATCGAGTTCATGACGACTTAAGGCGGTTTTTGGACCCGCGATGACAAGCACTTCACAATCCGCTGGAATGTCTGGTTCCGTCAAAAGCGAGAGCGAGAATGCAGCGTAATTCTGATTCTCCAGTTCGGCGCGCACGCTACTGTATCCTTCGGTGTTAAAATCCTCTATTTCATGTTCTTCATGACCGACAAGAAAGTAGATTTTTTTCGTTTCGTCCTTGATGAGTTTGAGGATCGCACTCGTGAATTTCTGCTCTTCAATCGTTGTTACCTTTTCGTACCGCGTGTCGCTTTCAAAAACTATTGTTCCGTCTACTCGAATATCGTACTTATTGCGAAGGAGTTGGTCGATATAAGGATCGGCGTAGGAGACGGTCACGAATTGGGTTTCGTATGTATACAATTCTAACATATCTCTGGCACGTTGCTGGTTTTGGGCAGGAACGTTTTGTCCCAAAAATGCCGTGACACGGATGTCTTTGTCAACGGTTTTGAGAATCTTCCGCGTCTGTTCTGATAAGGTATACAGTTGGTTAAGCGTAATATCTACCCTTTTATCAAAACGCTGTACAACAATAGCATTTACGAAGACTGCGATACCGATAACGCCGAGAATGCTCAACGCAACGTTGGCACCATAACGGGCTTGACGACTGACGAAGAAGTCCATGACCGCCGAAAATCTCAAGCGAACAAAGATAATGAACGAGACGAGTGCGAGGAGCAGGCAAATCCAAGAGGCGAGTCGCGCTTGGAAAATCCAATTGGCGATCCCAACAAAAGTAAAAATTAGGGTAAGCACTCCAAAAAGCGGGGCTGCAATGCGTTTGTTAGTTTCCATGTCTTATCTCCATTTTGACGATTCGATGGACTTGAACGTCGCAAACAGGCAAACACACGTGAAGCTAACATAATAGACGACATCTCGCAGAAGAATGACACCACGCCCAAAATCGGCATAGTGTTCAGGTAGTGACAGGTAGCTGAGAAATTGTCCAATTGGACCCCCGCGGGCTGAGAGTGCACCGATGACCCAAAGCGTTATCAGAATGCCGAAACTCGTGAGTGCCGCAACGAGTTGGTTTCTGCACATTGACGACATGAGCAGCCCCAGTGCGAGGAAGGAGGAACTAATCAGGATGATGCCCAAGTAACCCGTTAGCAACGGACCGGCGTCGAGGTATCCAAAACGTCCTGCAAGTAACGGGAATAGAAGCGTTAAAGCGAGCATAATCAGTACAAGCGTACAACTCGCCAGAAATTTACCGAGAACGACCTGTCCGTCTGTAATCGGAGACGTGAGTAGGAGTTCAATCGTTCCGGATTTCCGTTCCTCGGCGAAGAGTTTCATTGTTAACACGGGTGTAAAGAAGAGTAGAATGATCGCCATATTACCAAAGAGGGTCTGCATCACATCCGCACCCGTTCCGCCGATGTTGCTTGTGCTAATTAGCAAAATGGAGAAGAGGAAGCCTGAAATCGCTGTAAATACGAAACAGACGAAATAGGCGATCGGTGAGACGAAATAGGTGTAGAGTTCTTTTGCGCAAACGGCAAGGATATTTCTCATTGTTGCTATTCGCTATTCGCGGTTTGCTATCTGCTAAATTGCTTCCGAACTTTTCCAACGAAAAAGGGACCGAGCGATTCAATGTATTTGGTCGTCTGTTCTGTTCGGCGCATATCCTGTATGAGCCGTGATAACGGGTATAATTCGGGACCGACTAACCCGATAACGAATTCATTGTCGTTGGTATCTAATCCGAAACAGGCGAGCCGAATGTCACTGGCATGCCCACCCGCAGCGTAGCTGCGGCCGAGCATAGCGTGTTCCCCTAAGATTCTGCCTTGTTCACGGCGTTCAAGTTGATAGAATTCTGGTTTTCGACGCAATGGATACCAAATCGCCCACGGGAAATTGGGATTCAAGACGTTTCGGAGCGGTTTGTTGATAAGCCACTCCTCTAAATTCGGCTCTCTACCGTTTGAATAGGTGCGACCGAGCATCGTCATTTCTGGACGATACGAAAGCAGGTAATTTTGTACGTTCACCAGTAGAAGGCGCGACTCCGTTTTTAGCACTCCCGGATCTTCTGCAATAAGAAGCACACCGACACCTATTGGATGATTCAAATCGTCATATAAAACGGCGTTTAGACTGTCTTTTTCACGCACTTGATGTTCAAGTATTTGACTGACGGACTGTGCGTCTAAGCATTTTGAAAAGACATGGAGTTGAAAATATAGGCGTTGATCACCAAACTGCGGTTCTCCCTCAATCGGCGCACCGGTTTCTCGGATATCTATCGGTTCATGCGGCTGAGTGTGCATAGTTGTTTTTATATATCCTTAATCTAACTTCACAGACTTTAGGGACACTTTACGGACTTTAGTTCACTTTTTGGTATACGATTCACGAATCCACGCTTCGAGGCGTTCATCCGGGTTTTCCACGACTGCCTTTGGAAGGGTGAATGTAAATTGCCCTGTATTCTGCTTGATGAGGTTCAGACCGTGTTGGTAACTTTCGAGGCGTTCATCGCATATCTGCGCTGTCGATTTTTCTTCGGCGATCGCACGTTCGCAGATAAGGGCAGTCGCTTCGGGGTCAAACTGAATTTGCAATTGATGCTCGGCATAAAACCGTGCTTCATACCGACGCACCTGCTCGTGCATCACAATGTTCCGGTTGTAGTCGGCATCTTCAATAATGCGCTTTAGTTCGGTATCTGGATCATCGACAACCTCAGCGGTAATAACAAATTCGCTAACACCTGTGGACGGGAGTTCAAATTTGTAGTTGCGTAAGACCTTTTCACAGACGGTCATCAAGGCGCGCGCCCCCGTTTTCTGTTCAATGGCTTTTTCAGCAATTCGGTGTAGTCCACTGTCTGCAAATAGAGCCGTAATACCGTAAGCGCGAAAGGCGTTTTCATATTGTCGAACAATTGAGCCTTCAGAGTGTTTCAGAATGTGGAAAAGGTCATCAACTTCCAGTTCTGTGCAAACGACATGTACGGGAAGGCGTCCGATGAATTCAGGTTCAAAACCGAAGTCGATGAAGTCTCGCGGTGTAACGTGTCCAAAATAGTCTGCTGCGTCCTCACTTTGACTCACTACCGCTGCGTTGAACCCAATTCGGCTTTGATGCAACCGTTTTTTAATAATTTTTTCTATACCCGTGAACGCGCCGCTGATGATAAAGAGGATGTGGCGCGTGTTAATAACCTCTTTTTCAACTTTGCCGCGTCTCTGGAATTCCATCGCCGCACGCATCTGTGAAGCGACATCGTTTCCAGCGCGTAGGTCTACTTCAGTCTCCTCCATCAACTTGAGGAGTCCAATCTGCACCCCACGTCCGCTGACATCACGCCCAATGATATTCGGCGGTGTCGCGATTTTATCGGCTTCATCGAGATAGATAATGCCGTATTGTGCTAATTCGAGGTTGTCTTCGGCTTGTGCCACCAGTTCCCGAATTAAATCGTCTACATTCGCACCGACATAGCCGGTTTCGCTGAATCGGGTGGCATCGGCTTTGACAAACGGAACGCCGATGAGTTTAGCGATATGTCTAATGAGATAGGTTTTACCGACCCCCGTTGGACCGAGCATGACGATATTCTGTTTTGAGTAATCGGTATCGGCAGCCTCTGGGTTTTCGTGGCATTCTCGGACGTGGTTGTAGTGGTCACAGACAGCAATCGCGAGTGCCTTCTTTGCCTCGTCCTGTTTAATAACA
>VXZL01000202.1 GCA_009845505.1 Candidatus Poribacteria bacterium
CCCTACAGGTGCTACAAGGCGTGGCAAGTGGACACAGCACCTTACCGATTCTCTCGAATGTCCTTATCCAAGCCGCAGACGAAAAAATCGCGTGTGTCGCTACAGATTTAGAGATTGGTATCAAAATCAGAGTGGAAGGTGGAATCCAAGAAGAAGGCGCAATCACTGTCTCAGCGAGAAAATTGGCAGATGTCGTCAAAGAATTACCGGAAGATAAAACAATACACTTGGCAACTACAGCAAATAACCGGGTTGAAATTACTTGTGGCGATGGCGTTTACACAATTATTGGACTCCCTGACGAAGAATTTCCACAATTACCTTCGATTGATGGAGAATCCTTGACAATTGAAGGCGATACCCTCCGGGCACTGCTCCGCAAAACCGAATTCGCTGCAGCCACAGAGGAGGTTCGTTATTTCCTCAACGGCCTCTATTTTAATTTCCTCGCAGACAGAACCGAAGTGGTTGCTACCGATTCGAGATGGCTCGCGCTCGCACACTGTGACCCACTCAAGACCCCTGAGAATAATGATGGGTTTATCCTACCCCTGAAAGCCGTTAAAGAGATCGCTCGAACCTTTGCAGACGCTTCTGAGGTAACCCTCTCGATTTTTGAAAATCAGATTCTTTTTGCTGATGAGAACGCCGTTTTAACGACACGGCTTGTTGAGGGAGATTATCCGAAGTATGAGAAGCTCATTCCAGACGAAACAACTGGTAGAGCCGTTGTCTCTAAGGAGGATATTTTACCGGCTGTTCGGCGGGTCGCGTTGCTGTCGAATCCGAAGAACTATTCAATCACTTTGGATATGGAGATGGAGCAGATTACGATTTATGCGAAGACCCCGGAATTAGGTGAGGCACGTGAGACGATTTCTGTGCAATCTTGCACCGCAACTGCCCGGTTCGCGATTGATGCACGTCTGCTCATAGACATCTTAGCGCACATCGAAACGGAATCGCTCGCTATAGAGTTCACGGGTGAATTCGCACCTGTGGTCATTAGACCCGTCGGAGACGAAGGACATATCTGTCTCGTGATGCCGATGCGTCTGGAATCCTAAGGGGATACTTTATCGGGTGAGACGGGAAACTTAACCTCTACACGTGCTATTCTGTAGTGTTAAATCTCTTCCCGATTGCTGACCGTTAAAACGGTAGGCGAGGTTTTTAACCTCGCCGGTCTGCCGTGTATCAGCAATGGCAAATTTCCCTATAAATGTCCATAGCATTTTTTTCAAAAAACTTGACAACCTTGTTGTTTTATGGTATTATTATATAGCCCAATGCCGAGATAGCTCAGTCGGTAGAGCAGAGGACTGAAAATCCTTGTGTCGGCAGTTCGATTCTGCCTCTCGGCATTTTTTCTTTTCTATCATAATAGTTTGCTAAGCCGGTGTAGCTCAGGGGAAGAGCAACTGATTCGTAATCAGTAGGTCGGAGGTTCAAATCCTCTCATCGGCTTTTCATTTTTCTTACTATTCCTCCGACTCCATTTCAGCGGCAACATCCTCTTCCAGTGATTTGACATTCGCTAAGACAGTCGGGTGTGGCTCAATTTCATACACTTTCCGATATATCTCCAGTGCAGCCGCCTTATCACCAAGGAAACTGGCATAAATTTCACCCATCCGTTCCAACGCTCGCACCTCTTGTGGATCGAGCTCTACAATCCGTTCGTAGACGCGAAGTGCATTTCCATACTGACGCGTTTCAAAATCTTCACGTTCGAGCGCAGTCGCCCGGGCGAAGAGCAGACGAACCAGATCGTCAACCACTTCGTTCATTTCTGGATATTTTTCATGTGCTTCTTCCAGCAAGCGAATCGCCTCTGATTCGAGGCGGTTGACCTCAGCCAAGTCTGCATCGGTAAATTCCCGATCAAGAAATTGGTAATCTTGAAGCATTCTTGCGTATGTTCTGGACAATTGAAGCCGCGCGAGGATACCGATAGGTGCTTTTTCAGAGGAAATCACCCGCAACTCTGGATCGTTTTCGATGGCTTTACTGTAGTATTCAGCAGCGGATTTATATTGCTTGCTCCCTTGATAGAGAACCCCGAGGAGATAGTGTGCTTCAGCGTGGTGCGGATCTTGTTTGAGGACGGCAAGAAATTCTTCAGTTGCTTCGCTGAGGAAGCCTTCATCTCGGAACAGTTTGCCACGTAGAAGACGAACACCACTATGTTCAGGTTGAATGCGTGCAGCGTATTCCAGACGCGCCTTTGCGTCTTTCAGCCAATTGCTGTGCGAATAGATTTCCGAAATACGAAGGTTGGCGTGTAAACGGACTTCCGCATTCGACTGGGGGGTGCCGTTTATTGAAATACGCTGCTCATCTCCGGTTGTCTCTAATGCTCGCAATCCTTGCCAATAAAAAAGCGCAGCATCCGCGAGGTCTTGTTTCTCGAAAAGCACGTCTGCCTTCTCAATGAAGCCACCAATCTGTGTGGCAGTGGGGGCCTCGGATTCGGCACTACCTCGCCGGATGTAGAGTGCCGCAATCACAATAAAACCGATGACCGCCAGCACTTCGGCGTAAAAAAGCCAACTCCGTAGGGAGAATAGGGATTTTGTATTGAATGGCATGTTAATTCCTCTGTTTGCTATAACACCTTGTTCTCAAGGTCGTTAAGAATGCTGAGCATCTCCTCTGGACCGACAAAACCAGTGAATCGCTTGAGAACTTTGCCTTCAGCGTCCATGAAAATGACAACCGGTAGTCCAGGAATTTGATATTTTTCTGTCAATGCCTCAGTGGTTTCAGAGCTACGCGTGAAATCAAGTTTGATGTTAACATAGTTAGCAAGCTTCGCAGCGACTGCAGGATCTGCATAAGTCTTGTGATCGAGTTCTTTACAAGCGGCACACCAAGACGCATAAAAATCGAGCATTACCAATTTATCTTCACGTTTAGCCATTTCAAGTCCCTCAGTTTCGTCATAAACCCAATCCAGCTGCGGTCCAGCAGGTTCTTGAATACCACCAACAAACATGTAAACCGCGAGAACCGCCAGCAAAAGACCACACGCCTTTTGGAGCTGCGCCCGGCGGGAGATACCACTGAAACGTTGGGTCAACTTACCAAGCCACAATCCAATAAGGAGTAAACCACCGGCAACAGCGAAAAATGGCAGTGAATTCTGGAGAAAGTCCTGTAATGGGGGGAATACATCTTTGAGGAAGTAAAGTGCCATCGTAATAATGGCGATGCCGAAGATATTTTCCAGGACATACATCCATCCGCCTGACCGTGGCAACGCAGAAAGCAGCCCAGAAAAAGTCCCTATACCGATAAAGAGGAGTCCCATTCCGAGCGCGTAGGTGAACATAAGCCAGAACCCAAGGAAGAGGCTGCCTGTTGTCGCGATATAGGTTAGCACGACTGCTAACGCCGGTCCCGTGCAAGGTGCAGCGATCACACCAGCGACCGTTCCCATCGCGAATCCGCCAGCAAATCCAGCCCCACCGACAGTGTTAAGCCGATTCTGCACGCTATATGGCAACCGAATTTCAAAAACACCGAACATAGAGAGTCCCAGAGAAACCAAAATTAGGCTAATAAATCCGACGACCCACGGGTTTGCCATTATCTGACCGAAGACAGCACCTGTTGACGCAACGGCAACCCCTAAAATTGAGTAGGTAACGACAATGCCGAGCACATATACAACGGAGAGCAAGAAAGATTTGAAAAGTCCAGCGGATTCATTGGCACCGAAGACGGAGACGGTAATCGGTATGAGCGGATAGACGCACGGGGTCAAACTTGTCAGGATACCTCCCGCAAACACGAGCAGAAATGCGAGCCATACCTGTCCACCGGAGAGCGCACGAGCAAGCGTTCCATCGTCGCTACCTGAACTCGGTGCTGCACCGAATTCAATATTGTTGAAAATCGCTGTATTCATCCGTTGGATCGTCTCTGCTATACTGACAATTTCAATCGGGACGGTGAAAGCGAGCGTTTCTGGTAATAGACACTGATCGTCGTTACACGCCTGATAACGGAGCTGCAGATCCAGCGTCATCGGTTCAATCGGAGCATTTTGACTTAAATCGGCTTGGATACCGATGGTGATGGTATCGTGATAAACGGGTGCTTCCCCAATTGAATCAATTTTTAGCACTTCACCTATCGGGTATACGACTTCCCCGAAAGTGAGATGGGGTGTATCTGGTAAAAGAATCTCAGTGTCAATAAGCCCTTCACCCGCCGGATTGGCGTTGACATGCCAACCTTCGGCAATCTCTACGACGACAGCGATTTGGAACTGACTGCCCGGTTGTACTTTGTCAACCGACAAGTATCCGCTCGCGGTCAGCTTTTCTACAGGCGGCTTCTCAACAAGTCCGAAGTCGGCGAGTTGTGCTTGTGCGTACGTCGGAAAAGTTATCGCACCCAGTATCAGCAAGGTCCAGAATACAGACTTATGAAGTATAGGATTTTTCAGCATACGTTAAGGTTCCTTTATTACCGTGGCTCAAGTACAACACAAGGAAGAATCATCTCTTCAAGCGAAATGCCCCCATGTTGAAAACTACCGTGGAAGAGTTCTTTGTAGACATTGAACTGTTTTTCATAAACGAAATAGTAGTCCTCTTTCGCGATGACATAGCTTCTCCCCTCCTCATTACCCGGTAAACGATAGGTTTCTGGGTCTGTGATGAGATATCCAGCATCGGAGTCATAGGTAATATGTTTTCCTTCTTTAAACCGCAATCCGGTCGTTAAAGGCGTTTGGCTTGAAATTTTCGATGCATTTTGACAGAGTAGGGAACCGTGGTCAGATGTTAGGACAACGGTTATACCGCGATCAACTGCCATTCTGAATATTTTGTAGAGCCAAGAATGCTGAAACCACGTCTGAGCAAGGGCTCGGAACGCTGCTTCGTCTGGGATGAGCTGCCGGAGTAAATCCGCCTCATACCTTGTGTGGGTCAACATATCCAGAAAATCAACAACGATCGCTTCCAAACTAATCCGGTCCGTGACATTTAGCCACTGTAAATATTGGGTTTCCCCTTGTGTGTCAAAAATCTTGAAATAGTGCAACGGCGGCTTGAGCGCGATACCGTGTCGTTCAAATTGTAAGCGTATCAGTTCTTTTTCGTGCCGGTTAATACTCGTTTGTGCTTTATCCGGTTCTGCGTATAAGTGTGGATACCGTTTAGCCAACTCAAGCGGGAACAGCCCACTAAAAATAGCGTTTCTGGCATAACGGGTAGCTGTTGGTAAGATGGAATAGTAGTAATGCGTTGTTATGTCGAACATTGGATGCAGCAGTGGCTCAATCTTCAACCAATGGTCCAACCGCATACAGTCCATAACCACAAACAACACCTGTTTGCCAGCCTGAATTTCCGGAATGACATATTTATAGACGACATCCACTGATAAAGTCGGCGACGCTTGATTCGCAAGCCAATTGCTGTAGTTGTCTTGAATGTAATTGGCAAATGCGGCGTTTGCCTCCTGCTTTCGTATGGCGTGGATGGCTTTGAGTTCATCTACACTATGGAGCGTGTCAAGCTGGAGATCCCACTTAAGGAGGTTGATGTAAGTATTGATCCAACTTTGCCAACCGTTGGTGAAATTGTGTTCTTGGGCACCTCCGTCCGGAATGTATCCGCTATTAAAGTTTTGAACGTATGCTTGTGGTATGTACAATTCGCGCACTATCTGTTTTTCAATTAGAAAAACGAGGGACGCTGCTAATTGTTTACATAATACCTTTTGGCAAGCCTCGTCTGGTGGGTTGGCAGGCATTATGAAGATGTTGGTAACATCGTAAAGGCTCGCTTCCTGTCTTATTTCTTCACCATCTTTGCGGGTTAGGAGTAGAATTGGGATGTGGGTATCTAAGTTCCGGATATGCGCGAGTAGGTTTTCTTTTCGCGCCGGTCCATCATAATTCAATAAGACGGCATCATACCGCTGGTCTTTGAGTGCTTTAATGCCATGTGTAGCACTGTTTGCTACAGACACATCGTACCTTTGGGACTCCAAAAAGGAAACATAAGGTTTGGGTGTTACGTATATTTGCTTTTCAGAATACCGATCTTCGATCTCGGTATTTGCTTGCCGAACATCGGAAACCTCGTTATCAATCCACAAGATCCTCCCTCTTTTTTCTGTCATATTATGTCTCCCCTCTTTGCAATATAGATTTGCAAATTATGTCGTACGGCGTTGTACATCTTGAGGCAACTGCACTATTGTGTGCCTAATTTTTCGGGGTGAGCGGTTGTGAATCTTCCGGTGAAACGCAGAAAAGTCCGCCGCGGTATTCTTATTGAGCAAAATAGGAACTAAATACTGGCAATGAACCTCCCCGGATTCAACAAACCGTCTGCATCAAATTTGGCTTTAACCTGTTTCATGAGATGAAGTATATTTCCGACCGGTCCCCAAACGTCAATATGCCGTTTGAGTTCAGACGGTGCGGTTTCTACGATGAGATTTCCTCGCATTTCCAGTGCCGATTGGCGCAGTGCCGTCAGCACGTCCGAAAGGGCTTGAAAATCTGTTTCTGGCACTACCGGAATCTTAAGATATAACACACCGTTTCCGAGTAACGCCATCATTTGCACATCGTGCGTCCAACTCACTCCCATAATTTGCTCAGAAAACGCAACGATGTCGGTTCGTTTCAAGTTTATTTTCACGATGACGCTTTCAGCGTTCTCGTTATACGCTGAGAATTCCTGAATAATCTCTTGAATGTGTTGCTGCGATTCATCTTCGGTGGTTGTCACACCTTTTCCGCCATTTTGTTCCATAATTTCTCGGCTTTGAGCCAACTGCCACGCCACGGTCTCAGGGTCCCCGCCGAATCCGGTCACCAACATAAATTTCTTTTGTCCGCGAGTTTCCGGACACCTCGGATCGAAATTAATGAATAAATTCACGAACATCGGTAACATCTGCGAACTAACGATACTTAAACCTGTGTTGACTGTGTTTTGAATGTCCTGAAATTCTGTTGCGACTATTGCTTGTCGGGTCGGTATCGGCGATAATTTGAGGGCAACTTCGGTGATGATACCCAGTGTTCCGAAAGCGCCTATGTAGAGTTTGTTGAGATCATATCCCGCGACATTTTTCACGACTTTCCCGCCACTTTTGACGACAGTGCCATTTGCGTGAACAACTCGCATTCCCAACACCTGATTTCGGGCTGTTCCGTGTCGAAGTCGGAATGAACCGCTTGTATTTGTTGCAACAATCCCACCAATGGTACATCGTTCTGCGTAAGGTGGATTCATTGCCAAAAACTGCCGATGTTTCGCCAATTCCTTTTGAAGGTCTGCCAAGCGAATACCGGCTTCCACAGTTACAGTTAGATCCGCTGGTTCATATTCGACAACGCTGTTCAGATGTGTTGTTGATAGGACTACGTCTACTTTCTCTGGAATATTTCCTATGCCGAGTTTCGTGCCTGCACCAGCAGGGATAACCGACAAATCCTGTTTCGCTGCAAATTGAAGGATGTCCTGTATCTCTTGAACAGATGCAGGCAAGACAACCGCCTTCGGAGCGCATCCGTCAATAGCATAAGATGCGGATGCCGCCTCTGAAAGGACACCTGAATCTCCAACAATCTGCCTAAGTTC
>VXZL01000232.1 GCA_009845505.1 Candidatus Poribacteria bacterium
GATATCGCCTTTACCTCTGATCGGGCGGGAAATCTTGACATCTATATCATAGATACGAACGGTGAACATCTCATCAACCTAACGGAACACGGCGCTGACGACTATTCGCCAACATGGTCGCCGGATGGACGTTTTATTGCTTATGTCTCAGAACGGGACGGGAATCCAGAAATTTATGTGATAGAACTGAACACAAAAGAACAACGACGGCTGACAGACGATAAAGCAACCGATCTGGATCCAGCCTGGTCCCCGGATGGCAGCACAATTGCTTTCGCCTCTAACTTAGGGCGCGATCACGCGGCGGATACAGACATCTACACGATGGATACAAATGGGAAGAAGGTCCAGAAACTCACAAGCAAAGGTGGTCACAACTCAAACCCAACATGGTCGCCAGATGGAGAATGGATCGCGTTTCGCTCAACCCAGGACGGTATCGGTGGCATACACGTGATGACCGCTGAGGGTGAAAAACAGGAGGCACTGACGCAAGTATCGGCGACACACCCGGCATGGGGACCTAACGGGAAAGAGATTTGCTTTTCCAGTGAGGCACTTGGCGGTGTGGCAACGCCAACGTTGTTCACAGTCGATACAGATGGGAAAAAGGTTCAAAAATTGACGGATGGGACGCTGGCGAGTGAAGATCCGTCATGGGCACCTGATGGACAGTCAATTGTCTTCGTATCTATTGCGGATGGAAGTCTTTACGTTATCAAAGCAGCCGGTGGCGACCCGCGTCAGTTGACGGATGATTTAGGTTTGGACTTTTCGCCTGAATGGGCACCGACGGCGTTTTCTGTTTCGCCGGGATCAAACATGCAATTGATGCAATGGGGTGTCCTGAAGCGATCAACACGCGTGAAAAATTATAGCCAGTAGATTTTGCAAAATTATTGGTATGTAACGAAGTGGCGAGGTTGGGAAACCTCGCCTACCTATTTTAAAGGGATCTGCTTAATTCCCTCCGAGTGGTGCCTCTTGAGACGTGTTGCTGGGGTTCCCGAGCCAGAGTTTAATGCCGGGGCTACTGGCGACGCGCCGCTGACCAACTGCTGCGTTGATGACGATGGTATAGGGAAGTGTTTGCTGCGTACCGGCGAAAGGATTGCGACGCAACTGATTGCCACCGGTGCCAGTGGTAATAATATTCGGCACAAGCGTCAAGGTCGCCTCGGTCTGATTCCTTCGGAGAACGGTTGTTCGTCGCTGGAGTCGCACACCTATGGGTAGACCGACAGCAGTGAGGTTCAGGTTCTGCCGATTCCCGCGCTGTCGGGTAACTTTGACGGTGATGTCAATCGTTCCATCGGGTGTAACGACGACTTCTAAGGGTTCTGTGGAGACCTCGGAATTTCCATCTTTACCTAACATCGTAGAGAGAATAATCGGTGCCGTTTCCGTAATACTGACGACGACGTTCTTCCTCTGAACGGTCTGATCGTTGTTCTGAATGCGATAGATTTCAACCGGCATTGCGGCACGTTGGTATTCGTTACCGGCAGTCGTTGTAACGGAACCGACGACTTGAACGACGCGGTGCGTCAACTCGGCATCGGGTGCGGCAGTCAGCGTTATGTATCCTTGCGTGACTCCTGTGCTGGAGAGAATCGCGCCCTCACTTGCGGTGATACCCGGTGGCAAGTTTTCAACAGAGAGTCGTATTGGCTCCGTAAATCCGACGCGCCGCTGGAGTGTAACTTCCAAGAGGACGGTTCCGCCGCGCCCGACATTCGGGTTATCGGGTGTCACAGAGATAGCGAAATCGGGCGTTGTTGGACGGACATCTAAATGATAGACGTATCCGGCACCCCCGTTGCCAGCGATGTCCTCAATGCGAACAGCATATACACCGGGTTGGTTGAAACTGTAGTCAATGATGGCGTTGCGTCTACCGCCGATGCCTGCGTTATTTGCTAAGACCTGCCCCTCTGAATCAAGGAGTGTAAGGGATGGGCTGAGCGGTGAGTTCAGGAGTTCAGCGGATGCGGTCAGCGAATACCCGCCTATATCTGCAAAGAACCCCCACGGTCCGTATCCGTTGGTAACTTTTACGAGAATCTTATTCCTGCCCTTGGAGACCGGCAGTTGGATAACATCATCGGCACGACGGAGCGGACGGTGGACGTATTTGCTAAAAACAAGTTCGTCGTTCACCCATATCTTGATTGTATCGTCAGAACCGAGGGATAAAAGATAGTTCTGATCTCGGTCAGATTCAAGGTAGGTTAAGGCATAGCCTGTGACATCGTCTTCAGGGACGTTTGAGAAGACGTTCTCGCCTCTTCTATCGGTTTTATACCACCCGATTTTCCGTCCGTCTTTGCCGATGTATTCTTTATCAAGGTCAATCTCGGTTTCAGGTGGATAAACGGTATCAAATCCGGTTTCGTTGATGTTATCAAACGGAAAAATTACCCACCATGGACCGAGGCTTGTGCCTTCCGAAATGGTGAAGCGATAGTAATCTATCTCACCGGGTTCTGAGATGCGTCCACTGACCGCCCCTGGCGTTGTGATTTGCTGTGCGTGCTCAAGTTGACGGGCAATGAGTTCCCCTAACCGTTGCGCTTCCTGGGCAACGAAAGCGATGATTCGGTCGCGTTCTGTGGGTGTAATATCGGCGTTTTCTTTATTCGCCATGCGTGTAATCGTGCGTTCCCATTCCTCGGTAGAGAGCGCGCGATTGCTCGGAGAACGGAGCTCATGGCAGGCACTACATTTGGTTTCAAAGAGGATTTGGGATTCATTGGATTGTGTCGTGCCTGCTTGGACAGCAAACTCATCAACCGTGAACTCGGACTCAATCTGTTCTTCAACAACCTCGGAGTGCGTGTTGACGATGAACGGGAAAATGCCGTAGGGGGTGCGGACTTGTTTGAGTCCGGGTTGCTCGTCCGCGGTTACTTCGATTTGCCAGTCGGTTTCTGAGAGATTTTCACCACCAACAACACACTGAATAATGTTAGGTTCGGGAGGCGTAGGCGGTCCATAAAACATTTCAGCATTTTCTTCGAGCCGCCGCTCGGCACCAGGGACTGTGCCGCCCGCTGGAAAAAGATAGGTATTGTAAGGCAGAACGCCACTTGTTAGACGATAAACGGAATCTGGATTGCCGCGATATAATAGGTCTCGGATGCGGAGGAGATATGGACCGTCGGCAGGGAGCGTCACGTCAAGCAGCGGATCAAGACTGTAGAACCCGTTGCTGCGCGCTATTTCGACACCTTTCGCATCGAAAATAGCGATTGTCGGATTGAAGAATTGTTGACTGATATTGTTGAGGCGATACGCCTTAACGCTAAATATGCACCGTTGTCCTTGCATTCCCTCAAAGACGTAATAATCTGCGTCGCCACCCGGATTAATGACCCCGTTAATGAGACTCGGTAGTTCTATAGTAGTAGCGGCTTCAGGGGTGTTATTCGATTCAGTCTCAACGACATCTGGGATCTGGGTTACTTCAAAGGGCCAGGCGGTGGAGGTGCCGTGCTTACCGACGATTCGGACCTCGCGAAGCCCAACAGGTGCGTCGGGTGCAATAGTCAACTCAGCGGTTAACCCGGCATTGGCTCTCGCTGCGGATGTGAGGTAGGCGACAATTTGGGTCTGTGCCTCAGTGCCGATTTCCGCGCCTTTTTCCGTAACCATCCGCTGAACAGTCGCCTGCCACTGCGCCGGTGTCATTGATCGGTTGTTCGGGGATCGGAGTTCGTGGCACTGCCCACAATTCGCCTCAAAGACGGGTTTATGGGTATCATCGACTTCGCCGCCGCCTGCGTGAAGTTGGGCGGTAATTCCGGGATCTCCTTCAATGATGAGGGTATGCGCGTCCTCTAAATCGGAACCTTGGATGGCGATTTCAACGGTCGTTCCGAGTTGTCCACCGGCTGGAAACAGTGAATTGAGCCGCGGGGTGCCTTGTGCGAATGCGAACACGCTGACAAAAGCAAACAACAGCGTGAAAATCGGTAAACAACAGAGATAGGACTTGTGCTTTTGTAACGCGGTTTCGGAGCAGATTGTGAGATTATATTGTTTCATGAGAACAGTCCCCAGTATTGATGTGCATTCACCCCAAATTCTGAATTCTCAAGAAGGCTTAGAGGCAGGATCAAATTGCGTTTGAATGTTAATCCACGAATCCCATTTGTAACTTTTCGCGAAATCCATTGCAAGATTTATAGCGTTATCTTCAAACGTTTTTAAGTTTTCTGGTTCTAAATTATCGTCGTGCTTGATAAGCAGTAGAATCGTCTTTCCATCGTTTTCAGGGATGTATATGTACTGAACAGATTGATTCGCGGCATTGACGTATTGAACCAGAGAATTTAGCATGACTGTTAGCCATTCTAAACGAGAAGGGATGTATTCTTCAAATCCTGGTGCTCTTTCTGACATCGTTAATCTCCTTTGCTACTTTTGAACAAGTAGGGTAACAATGATGCCTATGAGGGCAATAAGACTTGTAACGCCGAGAACCATTAAACCCATTACTTGGGTTTTTATGTCCTTGAGGTCCCCTTTAAGATCTGCCTTGGCTTCCTTAAGGTCATCTTTGAGATCCGTTTTGACTTCTCTAATGTCTTTCTCAAGGTCTGTCTTGACTTCTTTAACCCGTTCCTCTAAGTGCGATCTTACCTCAGATAACTCTCTACTATATTGTTGTTCTTTTTCAGCGAGATAGTTTTCATACCCCTTAGTTATATTCTCATCTGATCTCCTCTTTGTCATAAATTCCTCCTATAATGTGTTACTTTTGAGTCATACCAAGCTGGATAGTTACAAGTATATCACAACTGAAGGGAAACGACAAACCAACTTTAGAATTCGTGGGTTAAGGTGCGTTTTCGGAGATTCCATATTCTTAATTTACCGTCGCGTCCGCCTGCGGCAACGCGTTCACCGTCCGGGCTAAGCTGGACGGCATAAACGGCATCGGTTGATTCGTCAAAGGTCCTATAGCGGTTGCCGGAACGGAGATTCCATATAATTACAGAAGTGTCTGCGCTCCCCGATGCGATGACAGCCATCCGATTATTTGCTCGCCTGGAGACCATTCCACAATCAACACTATAGACAGCACCTTGATGTCCATTATATTCTCGCACAAGTGCTCCAGTCATTCGCAGCGCGTCTTGTTCCATCGGGACCCCTTCGCCATTTTCAGCCGACGCAACACGCCAAGTCCGGACAGTGTTATCAGCAGAGCCAGAGACTATTACACCCTCATTGGCGGAATACGCGAGGCTATAGACGGCATCATCATTCGCATCAAAGTTCACTAAGACGTTGAAGGTGTCGGGATGCCATACCTTTATGGTTTTATCCTCACTACCGGTGACGAAATAAGCACCTTCAGGATGATACAATGTACAGAGGACCCTTCCAACGTGTTGGGTGAGCCATTTCGCGTGTTCGTCTATCGGCGTCGTAGCATCCGAGAGTAGCGTTAAATCAATGACAGCACTGAATTCATCCATACTTGCAGTGAGCAATGTTGTGCTGCTTGGATTGAGGGCAATAGATTCAATGGTATCTCCGTGAATCTCAAAGCTGTCTATCAGCTCCTCAGAATCAACATCCCACACCCGTATTTCACCGCTTTGCGCAGCGATCCCACCGCTTGCATAGAGCCTTAAAGGTGTTGGTTGCTGATTTTCGGTATTGGAAGCATTTTGCGACGAGAACTTGAGGCCTCGGACTTCGCCAGCGTGTGGTTCATACGTATGAATAAGGCGTTGCGTCTCCAAGTCCCAGAGTTCAATCCACTGATATTTCCCGACAGCGATTGTCTTGCCGTCGGGACTGAATTCAATGGACCAAATCGGGGATAGCGGCTCAGCGGAAACCGAGATGAGAGGCGTTGCGAAGGCAGTGTAGAACACCGCCAACACCATTCCTACATAGGGAAGTCTTTTACGCATGGCGAATCCTCGTCAATGGCTGTTAGCGGTTGGCAATCAGTAGATAGTCAATAGTTAATAGTTAAGAGGTCGTTGTGGCAATTAGAGACCCTTTCCCCTGCCACACGATTTACAGCAAATCCCGAAAATCTGTAAACACTTGTCGTTGATTCCTGTTAGTTTGTGTGTCAGGTTGGAGAACCCGCAAACTAACAGTTTGCGCTACAAAAGAAGTGTCCAATTAATTATGGAATTCACTATAACTAACAACTATAAACTGAAAACGTAGCGACCTGATGACTAATTACGCGAGGAGTCCGCGAATTGGCTTACCACCGCGTGAGAGGACAATGCGAACGCCATCGGGCGACTCGAGGTGTTCATTGTAGTCGATACCGAGTGCCTGATAGAGTGTCGCCGATAAGTCTTCCGGACGGACTGGGGTTTCAGCGGGTTCCATAGCGAGTGGATCCGAAGCACCGATGACCTGTCCACCTTGGACACCGCCTCCGGCTAACATCATCGAAAAGACGCGGGAGTGATGATCACGCCCACCATTTCGATTGATGACAGGGGTCCTGCCAAACTCACCCATAGCAAGGACGAGTGTTGTTTCCAAAAGTCCGCGCTCACTGAGATCGGCGATTAAAGTAGCCATCGTCTGATCGAAACCGTTGAGTTTTCCCGGTAGCGATGAGAAGATGTTGTTGTGATTGTCCCACCCACCGTTACTGACGGTAACAAAGTTAACGCCGGCTTCAACGAGTCTCCTCGCGAGGAGGCAGCTCTGCCCGAAGGTGTTGCGTTGATAAGCGTCACGTGTCTTGTTGGTCTCGTTGCTGAGATCAAAAGCGGCGCGGGCATCCGTGGAACTCATGAGGTTATAAGCGGAGGTGTAGAATTCATCGACCGCTTCGGCAGCAGGGTTGCCCGTCTCATATTTTTTGAAAGCAGCATCAACGGCTTGCCTCAAAGAACGCCGTCTTTCGACACGTTCAAAAGAGACCTCTTTTGGCGGTTGTAGGTCACGGACTTTAAAGTTCTTGCTCGCTGGATTTCCGCCGGGTGAGAAAGGTGCGAGTGATGCGCCCAAGAACCCGCCGCCACCGTAAGCAACGGGTGCGGGAACAGCGATATATGGCGGCAAGGCACTGCGCTGTTCCTTGAGTTTAGAGACAACTGCCCCATATCCCGGCACAGCGAATCCGGGTAGTGGTTGATAACCCGTCATCATGTAGTGCGTGCCGCGCTCATGGGCAGCTTCTGGAGAGGTCATCGAACGGATGATACAAAGCTTATCGGTCTGTTGTGCAAGTTTCGGGAGATGTTCACTAATCTGTATGCCGTTGACATTTGTGGGTATTGGTTTGAAAAGCCCACGAATTTCTTCAGGTGCTTCGGGTTTGAGGTCCCACATATCAAGATGACTGGGACCGCCCCCTAACCACACCAGGATAACAGATGTAGCGGTTTCTTTCACTCGACGGGGTGTTGCGGCATGTGCTTTAAGGCGGAAGAGGTCTGTGAGACTTAACCCGAAAAGACCGAGTGCTCCCGCTTTCAGAAAGTCGCGCCGATAAAATCCTTCGCAATCGGTGTGTATGCATCTGTTTTCTGCCACGGTTTTTTCTCCTTTAATGGTTTTCAGTTATTAGTTGTTGGTTTTCGGTTAAAAGATGTATGTGGT
>VXZL01000300.1 GCA_009845505.1 Candidatus Poribacteria bacterium
CAGAGCTTCCCTCGTCTCCGTTATTGCCGTTGTTTTTTCTGTATCCCTCGCTTCCGTTATTGCCATTGTTATTTTTCCCATCGTTTCCGTTATTGCCGTTGTTATTACTGTTTCCATCGTTTCCGTTATTACCGTTGTTATTATTGCCGCCGTCGCCGTTATTATTATTATTATTTCCATTGCCCCTGTTATTGCCGTTGTTATTATTATTATTTTCACTACTTCCGTTTGCGCCCGTTAACGCCTGGGTAATCGTGGCTCTCTCTGCGCGCAAAATAGGGTTCCCTTCATGATAGAAGACATAAACGCGTCTCTGAGGATAGATATGAACAGCATGCGGATTGATGGTTTCCACACCGTTTCCCGCTTCAGGTCTAAGTCTTATGCAGGTAGAGTCGAGGTCGTCCTGAAAGCAGACGACATTTCCATCCGTTGCGACAAGATAACGGTCTACCTCGTGATCCGTCAGCACTGAACCTATATAAGGCATATCGGAGCAGCCCGTGATACTGAAAAGGGTAATGAGAATGCCGAGGCTGAATTTTAACGCTTTACGCATTTCTAACTTTATTTTTTTCATAACGTCACTCCCATTAGATATTACTGCAGTGGATATAACTTGAGGATATTTGTGGCACCGTTAGATTCTACACTCTCGGCGTTGATGTGGAATGTTGCTATATTGCCTGGAACTACCCCCACGACTTGAATCGTTATCTCGGGTGTCTCAGTTTCAGCAGAAAATTGGACCCCGCGCTTGCCGTCATAAGTGTCAATTTGTGCGAAGTTGACGATTGGTATATCTCTTCGCCTATTTGTCCCAATTGTCGATCCTTCAACGATCCTGATGTCGAGTCCACTGGTTCGAAGGGTTTCCCCACGATTTGCTTCCCGGAATGTGTTTGGGTAGTATATTTGAAGAGTCCAGCCTTTTGGAACAGCGTTTCGATTAGTATTGTTCGGATTACTCACATTTGCGGGCAGTTGTGCTCTGCCGGATTCAACCAATTCCTGCACGATTTGGGTGGTATCCATGAGTCTCTTCGCTTCCAAAAGCGTGCGCCCTTGGTAATCAAACACATAGACGATGTTTGTTGGATGCACATGAACAGTAGGTGTATAGTCTATATTCATCGGATCAATTTCTGTCTTATCTAACAAAAGTTTTACACAGACGGTATCAAACCCATCTTGAAGACAGACGGTATCTTGTTCAATTGCGTTAAGATACTGGTCTACATGCCCGACAGTGAGCATTGGACCGGTATACGGGACATCGGAACAACCTATTATACTGACAAAAATAATTAAAATACTGCTGACGGAACTTAGAAGTGTGGCTAAGGTATGCGTGTGTACTTTATCGCAATCTTGAGAAAATACATTGCTAATTTTCATATCTATTTTTTCCATGATGCTGCTCCTTTATTGAACAATCGTATCTACACAAAAGGCACATAAGTGAACCCAAACGCTATAAATAAACGATGGATACCGATGTTAGGTTTCATTAAAACCAAGGGGGCGTTTTGTGCTTGACTTGACTCGTAAGGAGTTTTATACTGTATGTGAGGATAGACTCGACTTTAGTTGGCGAAACTTTCCACCGTGCTGGCACGGTGTAGTCAAGCAATGCCAACGTGAGTTTAAAAATAAAAATGCAAGAGGTAATTTTTTGTGAATAGCCGATTCAGATACACAGTAATCGTTGCCAGCCTGACGCTGTGCTTCATAGCGTCCGGGTGTCAACAAATTCAGAAAATAATTTCACCTATCCCCCCTGCAATGCGGGAAGCCGATGGGAGTGATAAACGGATTGTCAATGTCGGTTTTTATGCCCATTTCGCGCCAATCAGTTACAGCACTAACTCGGATCCAGTTTCTGACGGTTTCAATACCCACCTCGGTTATGAGTCAGATTTGTTAACGGCAATCGAAGCCATGGAAGGGACAGCTATCTGTTTTTCTCGAAAGGGGATCGCCGAGTGGTCAAACATCTGGCTGAAGGCTGCCGAGCCGGGATACGATCTGATTGCTGGCGGTATCACGATCTTGGATTCTCGGAGACACGATGCAACTGGCGCGCCGCGAGTTGCGTTTACATCGGGACATATCGCGTTCCGGCAATCGCTGTTAGTTCGTGTCGAAGATGCGGATCGATTGTCTACTTACGCCTCACTTCGGCGGGATGTCAAGGTGGGGGTGCTTTCGGGGACAACAGGTGAATCCCGTTTACTTGAAATCGCTGGAATTGTTGATGTCAGAGGTGTTCTTGTCGCGGGAACACGTATCGAGACACTACAAGGCACCCTTATCGCCGATGGCACAGACGCTTACCAGATTACTGCAGCGGGTGCTTCCGCAAGTTTAGCGGGTAGACGCATGCTTTATCCACCGTCAGATAACATGCCGCAGGTGATTTATCTTGGCGATGCTGTCGGTGAAGCGGCATTATTTGAAGCCCTTGCAGATGGTAGCATTGACGCGATCGCGAGAGGCGAAATCGGTAATCGAGAAGGTGCCTCGGTGTCCGATGGTGCATTTGTTGTCACTGCGCTTGATGAGCAAGTAGAATACGGGGGGTTTACACTTGCGCACGGAGACCCAGCGTTGTTGGCGGCTCTTAACACATGGATCAATTATCTCACCGATGACCAAAACATTGGATACGCGCAGTGGTCAACGGATCCGAAGGTGTTTCTCCGTCGCGCGGAGATGTGGAATGCTTCAGGGAAAGGTAAGGAAAACGAGAAGATAAGTGCGTAGCATGCGTTGCTATTTCACGCCGACCTGTCTTCGGAGCAAGTTTCGCGATCTCTCACTTTTGAATGGGTACAAGAAGACTCCAGTAAATTTCCGCATGAGTCCCGGTTCAAACACGGCTTTTGGATTTGAAAAAGTTTTATAGCCGATGAACCCGCCTTTATAGCGTCCCATGCCGCTATATCCGACCCCGTTGTTGCCTGCTCAGAACTGTGCGGGGAAGTTACCGCGGGCGGCATCCATAACTTCACCTGTAATTTCGTCATGCCCGTTTTCTTTTGCAAAACTTTCAATTCCCATCTTCGCCATCGGACGGACGAAACTCGGTATCCGCTCCAAACGTTCTAATGCCTCCACACTCCAGACGGGACCGGTCGATTCTTTAGGCGGGGACTCCTCCTCGAATGCCTCGGAGATGACGGAAGTGAAGGGACATTTTCCACCTTCAGCGGTTTCGCCTGAACTGGTTTCTGGCGAAAACATATTAGGCATTCGTTCACCCTTTGCCGTCTCTAATTGTGAACGCACCAACTGCATCGGTTGTGCTGCTTCATTGGAACCACCGAGTTGGAGGTCCAAGGACTTTAGCATTTGTGTCTCCGATGGATTGAGGAACATGGCGATCTCAGTAAAACAATCAGGACATTCAAAAAGTGCCGTCACAGAACCTTGCTCCGGTCGGGTTACGTCTTTAAATTTCATTGCTGTGTCGCAGTCTGTGCATAAAAATTTCATATTTTTAATTTTCCTTGCGGTTCGGTCAGGGCAGATTTGGAATTCAAAGCACTTTTCCGTAGATCCGCCCTCCATTTCATTACGGGCTAAGTTTCGTTTTTCTAAAAAAAGTTTTGGATTTTTTTAGCGACTTGCATGAGTGCCTTGCTTGCGGGAGCATTTGGGTATTCCTTAAGATAGGCGGTTCCGCTGTCGTTGGCACGCGCGAGACGTGGATCAAAGGGGATGTTGCCGAGGATCATTTTTTGCAATACGTTATCAAGAGACTTCTCGGTATCAAAGAGACGTTCCTCCTCGCCGCAGTGCTGACAGACGTAGGAAGCCATATTTTCGACAACGCCGATAATGGGAACCTTAAGAATATCCCTTGCCATCGTCACCGACTTTTTAACAATCAACTGTGAAACTTCAGAGGGGATTGTCACAACAACGACTCCGCCGAGGTTCGGGATAAGTTCTGCTACATTTGGAAGCCGGTCCGTACCGGGCGGCAGATCCAGGAGGAGATAATCTAATTCACCCCATTCGGTGTCAGCGATGAATTCCCTAAGTGCGCCAACCTCCATGGTGCTGCGCCACGTAAAAGCGTCCTTTTGGGTATGTGCATTCCAGAGTACAGGTGCATCGTCTTCCGCTAAGAGCAGGTCCATGGAGATAAGTTTGGTGCCGAGTATCGTAATCGCCGGTTTGACACCTGCAGGCGTGTATTCCACCGGAGCGTCTCGGACCCCCATCATCTTCGCCAATGTCGGCCCATTGATGTCAGCATCAACCACACCAACTGTGTTCCTCTCCAATGTGAGCGCGGTGGCGAGATTGGCAGCGACTGAACTTTTACCAACTCCTCCTTTTCCACTCATAATCGCGATCGTGTGTCTGACAGCGGCGAGGCGTTTCTGGAGACGGTCTGCTTGTGCTGTGACTTGCCCGATAATATCGGAACCGGCATCGTTCGGCAACTCGTTATACGTCTTCATCTTGGTTTTCTAAAATTAGTTAAAGAACCTGCTTTAGGTTTGAAAAAGTTTCTTAATGATTGAACATCTGCAAGGACAACGGACGCAGCAGCTCATATTGAAACGTTAGAAAATCATTCGCCGCTACCGATTGCATAGAGTGCTTGATAAGTACGCAGATAGAGTGTCTCGTCAGTAATGACAGGAGATGCAGCAATAACTTCGTCCAGAGAATTGCTGGCGACGATTTTAAATTCCCGTCCGGTTTTGACAACAGTGATAACCCCATCTCGAGAGGTGAGGTAGATATATCCATTCGCATAGACAGGTGAGGCGCGGTGCCGATGTCGATGCGTTCGTTCGCGATAGAGTTGTTCACCGGTTTCGGCATCAAGGCATATCAGGTCTCCATTCTCTCGACAGAGATAAACCAAACCGTCGTGGATAACGGGAGACGGCACATCGGGTGTCCCTTGTCGGAGTTTCCAGCGTTGCCATTTACTGTTCGTGACATCCCCTTGTGCAGCCGGATCAATGCCGACAACGGGTCCATTTTTCGCCGATGGCACGACGATCAATCCTTCAGTTGCGACAGGGGTAGCGACGAATCGGAGCGAATAATTATAGCTGGCTTTCGGATTTAAGTCGCCACACCGCCAGATTTCGCCGCCGTCTTCAAGGCTGTGTGCGGTTACATAATCCGCACCGTGTACAACGAGGTATTCACGTTCTGCGTCCCGGTAGAGAATAGGGGAAGTATAAGCGTGTTCGCACTCCTCAGTTGCGTCGCTTTTGCGGTTATGTTTCCAGACCTCTTCACCGGTCATTTTGTCGAGCGCAAGGACAAGCCAAGCGTTGCTGTGAATGAGGTGCATATAAAGTCGGTCTTTGTCAAGGAGTGGCGTGCTTGCCATGACAAAATAGAGGTTGAACCTGCCATAACGTTTCGCAATATTGGTGTGCCAGACCTCATTGCCTTGAAAATCGTAACAGACGAGATCTCCCGTCCCGAAGAATGCCCAAACGTGTTCGCCATCGGTCACTGGAGAGGGTGCAGCAGAATTGCCTTCACCGCCACGGACAATCCGGTTGCCGTGTGCTATCGTCCGCCTCCAGAGTTCCTCGCCTTTGGTGCTGATACACATCAAAACAAGGGCATCGCCTTCTGCTGAAGTGAGAAAAATTTTGTTTCCCGAGACGACAGGCGTGGAACCGGCTTCACCGGGAAGTGGCAGTCGCCATTGGACATTTTCGGTTTGACTCCAATGGAGAGGCACCTCAGTGGCTTGGCTGATTCCGTCGTTGTTTGGGCCGCGCCACTGGTGCCAGTTACCGGCAAAACTGTTGGCGACAAGGACAAGAACCGCGAGTAGGCATATTAGCGTATTTTTTAAAGTCTGATACATGGTGGCCTCCGTTTTAATGGCTTATGGTAGATGGTGATTAGCGGTTAGTAAAAGTTTTAATGACTCTCGTCCGTCCATAAGCCGCGCTCGTGCCCGTTCCATTGGTATGGGACTATTTTTGATAAAGCACCTATGTTGTATTCTGGAAATTGATAGTCTGCCTCTATTACATAGCCTTCGTTTGTGAAAACAGGAAATTCGAGTTTCGTGAGGGTATCAAAAGGTTCAATTTCCAGCCATACATCGAGTTCACCTTCCACTGTTTTGTAGATTAAGTCAGCGGAATGGCTTTCATGCTTGAGGATCATTATCGTCCCCGACTGTCTGACTTCTCCGTTAGACGAGCGGACCTTCAAAGCGACGACAAGATCTTCTGGTGGCGGCGGACTTGACTGGATTTTGAACCATAACCCTCGGTGTGAACCTTCTGCAGCACCTTCAATTGGGCCGAGAATTTGGAATGTGACCGTTGGAATTTCGCTCATCATTTATCTCCCGTTTTAAACAATAAATAATCTTGACTACACATCAATACCAAGAATGAGGACCGGGATATCAATATCAGCAACGCCTCGCTTTTCTAAATCCCACACGAACTGCTCAAAACGAAACTCCGGTAGACATATCATCAGCAAAAGATTTCACTGGGACAATCTCAATTCCGGCATCAATGAAGCCTAAGTTACGAAAAATAGTCATTTTGGCACACACGTTATAAACCATAAATGCATACTTTCCAAACTGTACCTCTATGCCAAGACGTTCTTTTAGAAAGTCTATTTCTCGGTATGCGGAGCGCATCTGTTTCGGTAAATATCCAGGACGGTAGTAGTCTGTTGAATAGTGGCATGTTACGCGTTTCTTCTGCCACCCCTTGGATCCAAAGCTCTGGGCAAAAGCACGATTAAGGTTAGCCGGACTATACAACATTTTGCCCGGCATTGTGATCTCCTTACTTTCTTTAATTTTGTGGTGTGCGGCATCAACAGAAGCAATAATATCCTCAACCTCTTGTAACAGGTAAGGGTGCGTCCGTTGAATGGAATGTCCATCATTGAATGAATACTCAGCAGCAATAATCACAATTATTCCGCCCTTGCTATCTATTTCCAATCTAAAGGCAACTGTGCGACCCGTTCTTTTCCTGTTGGCTGGTGAATGGGTTTTCCTAAGGGACGGAGCGGCAATGTGCCCTGGGTAAACTTTTGTATTCTCTCACGAGTAATAGCCACATAGGTCGAATCCTGTTCAGCAGCAATCGCCCTTCTGTTATGTTGTAAGGCTCCGATGACCGTCGATCCGACACCACAATACGGATCTAAAACAACACCTTTTGGCTGTGTAAGTGCTAAAACACACCGCTGGACTAATTCAACCGGGAACTGGCATGGATGTTCAGTTTTCTCTGGGTGGTTCGCCTTTACGTTTGGAATATCCCAAACTTCATCTTCCCAATCCTGTTTGACCACATCCCAAATATCAGAAGGGTTCTTCCCAAGTGGGTTTCCCGAAAGCTGACCGCGTTTTGGACCTTTGAAGTGTCGTTTGCCGGGGTATTTCGCGGGAATTCGCACTGGATCAAGATTAAAGATGTATTCGTCAGTTTTGGTAAACCATAAGATGACCTCATAGCGAACCGAGAACCGCTTTTTGCAGTGTAAACCGTGATTAAATCGCCAAATAATTCGATTCCGCAATTTTAAGTCAAAGTGTTTAAAAATTTCATAAAAATA
>VXZL01000447.1 GCA_009845505.1 Candidatus Poribacteria bacterium
CATTAGGGTTTGACAACACTTGTTTTTTTATCTTTACACATTTAATAGTATGGAAAACGCTTCACCGAAAGAGATCCCTGATAAACTCGTTGTCCTGACATTTGACGACGGATTTAAATCGCAGGCGACTTTTGTAGGTCCGCTTCTGAGTGCCTACGACTTTGGTGCCACCTTTTACATTACCGAAGGTCTAAACTTCCTGAGAAATAAAGAAGCCTACATGACGTGGGAAGAGGTGCGTGGATTGCACGATGCGGGTTTCGAGATTGGCAATCATACACGCCACCACCGGAATGTGACCCAACAATCAGCGGCGGAACTCCGTGGGGATTTATCGCATATTGATGTACGTTGTGCAGCGTCCGGTATTCCGAAACCCACGACGTTCTGTTATCCCGGTTATAGCCACGGCGAAGCCGCTGTTGAAGTGCTTGCGGAACACGGCTTTCATTTTGCCCGACGGGGTGTTGCCCCAGAGTTCCCTTACGACGGTGAAGGCGGACGCGGACCTGCATATAACCCAACGGTGCATCATCGACTCCTCATCCCGACGACAGGTGCTTCGGGTCCACATTGGAACTTTGACGATTTCGAGTGGGCACTTGCACAAGCAAAAGATGGGAATATAGCGGTTCTCACGTTCCACGGTGTCCCGGATCTTGAGCATCCATGGGTTCACACGACACCAGCGCAATTTGAAGTGTATATGGCGCATCTCGCGGAAAATGACTATAATGTCATCGCGCTTCGAGATCTTGGTGATTATGTGAACTTTTAATCAATATATTCAGAGCAAGACACACGGACAGGACTTACGCAATTTTGACCGTATCCGGCTCTGTGAGATGGAAACCCCAGAAAAACACAGGCATTCTGGTGGCACAACCTAACAGGATATGCTACAAAAGAGCATTATGCGTGAGTCCTAACGGAGATAAAAGATAGAGCAGGTTTGTGTCGTGAGAGTGCCTGCTAACTTTCTACACTATGCTTAGAGAATTTACAAATAGTCTAACTCGATGGGATACCTTACTGTTTCACCGTATCTTTGGTTGGGGCGATAAAAGAATCCTAAATTGTTCATTTCGTATTATCTCTTGGAGTGCGAACGGATGTCTGTACCCGTTTGTTGCGCTTTATGTACATTTGACGTTCGGCGCGGGGACCAGCAAACCCCTTCTTCTATCAGCGATCCTCGCATTTCCACTTGAGAGACTCCTCTATCACTTCCTGAAACAGTCAATGAAACGCGATCGACCATACAAGCGGATCATGGATGTCCACTTTCGGGTTCGCCCGCCCGATCAGTTTAGTTTTCCATCAGGACATACTGCGTCTGCTTTCTTGATGATGACGTTGTTATCGAATACCTTTCCGGCACTACAAATCCCGACGCTTTGTTGGGGAGCCTCCGTGGGTGTTGCGCGCGTATATCTCGGTGTACATTATCCGACGGATGTACTCGCAGGCGCGCTCCTCGGTATCCTTACCGCACAGATAGGTATGTGGTTTATAATGTAGACGAGAAAGTGTTTGAAAAATTGTATTCAGGACTTACGCAATTTTGACCGTCCGGCATTCTGTGAGATGGAAATACTTGGCCAAACATAGCCCTTTGGAATGCACAACCTAACAGGTTATGCTACAAAACAGCGCTAATAAGGTGTTCCATTTGTTGTCAAAGCACACCAACGCGAAGCGAATAGATGATTGAAGAGGGCTTCTTGTGCCGCCGGGGTCTTAATCTGCTTGAGTGCCATTGCGGCGTGAAAACGGACATACCGATTTTCATCTTCCAGCTGTGCAACGAGGGCAGGAATAGCGGGTTCGGCAACTGTGCCTAACTTCGCTAAAGCGCGAGCGGCGTTATCGCGAACCCAATGATAGTCATCACGCAACCCTGCCGTTAAGACTTGGATAACCTCGGATAAATCTACATCCTGAGACACCTGTTGTCCGATGATTCCGAGTCCCTCAGTAGCGTGTCGTCGGACCCATGCGTTAGGATCTTGTGCGGCGCGTGTTAGGACAGGTATCGCTTCCGCTGCCACTTTCCCCATGTCCGCCAAGGCAAACGTGGCACTCGCCCGGACGGAATCATCCGCTGCTTGTGTGGCATCAATGAGGGTTGGGATCGCGGGTGCGCCGATGAGGCTCAAAGCGTATCCAGCATATTCACGGATCGCATCAGATGTGCTATGCAACGCCTGCTTCAAGGCAGGCACGGCAGCGGCACCAACCCGTCCCAAGCGATAAGCTGCATTAAGCCTCCCTCTCTCATTGCCGCTATCCAAATTTCCAATGAGGGTATCCACCTCAGTGTGCGAAACCCCGTTGGTCGTGCCGTTCTGTTTCCCGTTATACCAGTCCCATAACGATTCCCACAATTCTGGATGTTCGGGATCTTCACCGTTGCCGAGAACACCCCAGTCTGCAGTTTCGCTTTTCCACACAGGTGCTTGCGGCTCATCGAGCCGGATAAAGAGGAACTTCAACATATACCGCCGCTTGTCACTACTATTTGGCATTGCGCGGTGCCATAGATCGTAGTGAACGATGGTTACCGTTCCCGCCTCACCCGTGAGTGCGAGTTCAGGCTGCTGGTGCGCGCTTTCACCCGTCTCATAATATTGGGAACCGGGTAGGACAGCGGTAGGTCCCATATCTTCGGTGACATCCTGTGGATAGTAGAATGCCATCGTCCACCGACACCGATGCCGACGGATCTGTTCGTCCCCTTCGTAACTATCTTTATGAAAATTTTGACCTTCGCTGCCCTGTTGGTTGAAATGGCAATATCGGTGCGAGTGCATCACATAGTTTTCACCGAGTACGCCTTGCATTGCCCCGTGAACGAGAGGATGGTCAAAGACTTCTTGAATTTCAGGGATGAGTGGCAGCACATTATTTCCCAAATTCCCAGTCTCTTCAAACATTGTGTCGAGTTGTTGGCGGATATTCTCATGGAAACTCGGTGGAAAGTCGGTCTTTATCTTGACGTAGCCGTTGATGATGAACTCCCGCATCTCCTGATCGGTGAGTTGGAGCGTAGGCTTGTTCATTTTAACTTCCTCCATTTATTGCCTATTGGCTATCGGCTATCAGTTACAGCAAAATTCGGGCTTACAAAGCTCTTCCATTATTTAGCACATAAAAATCCTTATTTTTTTACTGCCCCGAATGTAACGCCGCGGAGCAGATGGTTTCGCATCAAGAAGGTGAAAACGGCAACGGGTAAAAGAAATACAAAAGTGCCTGCAGCGATTTTGCCCCAATCCATGCCGCTGGAACCCGTCGCGCTTGTAATAGAAGGCGGCGCGGTCACGGCTCTACCCCCGACCTCTGTGAGGACTAAGGCAAAGGCGAACTCGTTCCACGCTGTAATGAGACAGAAGACGGCAGTTGCCGCAATGCCTGTGACAGATTGCGGTAAGATGACTTTCAAGAAGGTCTGAAAACGGGAGTAACCGTCAACGAGCGCGGCATCCTCATATTCCTTTGGAATCTCGTCAATGAAGCCTTTCATGAGCCACACCGCGAACGAAACATTAAAGGTCGTATAGAGCAGAATCAGTCCAAAGTGTGTATCCCGCAGCCCGAGCGCGCTATACATGAGATAGATGGGGATGACAACGACAACAGGTGGGAGCATCCGTGTGCTAAGGATAAAAAAGAGGAGATCGTCCTTTCCAGCCACATCAAATCGGGAGAACGCATACGCCGCAAGCGTTCCAAGTCCGACAGCAAGGATCGTGCTACCGCCTCCGATGATGATACTATTCAGCAACTGGTAGAAATATTTGGATCCACCGTTTGCCAATGCGACACAAATTGCAATGGTTCCAAAAACGCTCGGTAAGACAAAAGTAAGTCGCTGTTTTTTCGCGATCTGGAAGGCAATACCGCCTGTTTTCTTGAACGGTGCCATCAGGAGATAGGCGATAACTGTGCAAACAATCAGTAGCAGAAAGTTGAAACGGGCATCGGTTTGGAGACGCGTCTGTAATTGCGGCAGACTCAGAAAACTATAGAGACAGGTGAGAACAAAAACAGCGTTCCACAATAAACCGAGATTTCGGAGCGACAAGGCACGGGGCAATGTTCCCTTAAAAAGGGAAAAGAAGCCGAAAAGGAGCAACCCGATAAGCACCTCGGCTAAGAAGATATACGTTACACCCGGCACTCCCGCTGAAGGCATTAACTTTTGATAGTTCTCCAACGATATTTCAAAGATAAACTTCGGGAGTTTCGTGGTGATGTCCGCCAATCCCTTCAGCGATGTCGCCAAAATCCAATAAATCGGGGCGATATAGACAACCACAGCCACAGCGACAAGTGCTAATATGAGGTAGTGGGCAAAACTTTTCCGATGCCGCATGATGTTCTTATGCCTCTTCTCCCTTGACGCGATTCAGGTATTTTACGTAAATGTTGCTCAGCGCGACGATAATAATGAGTAAGATATACGCCATCGCGCACGCCTTACCGGTGTTATAGTTCCGAAAGGCGAGTTTATAGAGATTCATTGATACAGTTTCGGTAGCAGTGCCGGGTCCCCCCTCACGCGTCAGCACATAAACGATATCGAACATCTTAAACGCATCCATAGTTCTAAAGAGCAAGGCAATCAGCAGAAGTGGAGAGACCAGAGGCAGCGTGATCCATCGAAACTTGAACCATGCGGAGGCTCTATCGACATCTGCGGCTTCGTAGAGGTATTTCGGAACGGCACTCAATCCGGCTAAAGCAATTAGCATCATAAATGGAGACCACATCCACGTGTCTACAATCACAACGGCTAACATCGCCACCTTCGGATTCGTCGTCCAACCGATAGGAGATTTTAGGAACGGACTAAGAAAAAAGTTCAACAGACCGGCGTTATCCGAAGAGAGGATAAACCGCCAAAAGAGCCCGACCACCACGGGGGAGAGCATCATTGGAAGGAGGAGGAGCGTTGTGACGAAGCCTTTATATCGGAAATCTCGATTCAGGAGCAGCGCCAATCCGAACCCGATGAAGAATTGCGCCGCGACTGCGAGAATCACGAAGTAAGCCGTGGTTTGAAAGTAGCCCCAGATTTCTGGATCAGCAAGGAGACGCGAATAATTACGGACACCGATAAATCTCGGTGCTGCGGGCATGGAGGCTTTATAACGGTGGAAACTCAAGTACAACGACCACAGCAGCGGAAAGATGTTCATCAAGATGAGCAAAACCATCGTAGGCATAATAAATGCCATCTTCAATTGGTAATCGCTCATCCCACGGGACGTTGTGTTGGGAGGGGTAGTTTGCATATTTCTAACGAAACTTGTGAAAGTGCTTTAGAATGGAAGGATTTGGAGGGAAGACTGGAACGACTTGGTTGGAAGGCTGGGTACCCATTCTTCCATTCTTCCATGCCAGTCTCTTCCAACCTTCCAACCCTAAGCTTTACTCGTCGTAATACCCTGCGTCCTCAAAGATTTCCTCATGCTTCCTTGCGATGGTATCCAGAGCCTCTTTCGCAGACTTGATTTTGGAGATGGCTTCGCTCCAGTTGGTCTGGCAGACCTCCAAAAGTTCTGCATATTCCGGCACAGCCCAGAAATCACGAAGGTAAGGGAAACTCGCAGCGAAAGCCTCGTTAAAAGGGGTCGCCGTTTTAAATGTATCGGACTGCAACACCTCTTTGTGGGGTGTGAAACCGCCGAGCATTGCCCACTTCTCTTGGACGGGTTTCTGCATAAACCACTTCATGTACTGCTTGGCAAGGTCCTTGTTTTTGGAGTAGGAAGAAACGGACATACCTTGTCCACCGATGCTGATATAGTGCCCCTTCGGTCCCGCGGGTGCTACAAAGAAACCGCTCTTGTCGTGGGAAATAGGATTCGTTTCAGGGTTCACGACACCTGGGAAGAAAGCGAAATAATTCATCGCCATAGCGACTTTCCCAGCGGTGTAGGCATTCAGTGTCTCTGCCCAGTAGTAGTTCGGCGCATCAGGCGGTGCGAACTGGAGCAGGTCGGTATAGAATTCAAGTGCTTTCGCAGCATCTTCCGTGTTGATATATCCATCAACCTTGTAGTTTTCAGCATCGCCATAAGAACCACCAAAACTCCATAGGACCTGTTGGAACCCCATGGTAATACCGTCATATTCTTTGCTATACCAAGTTGCGAGGCCGTAAAGGTCTTGGTCTGGACGCGTAAAGAATTCGGCAATATCACGAAGTTGGTCATAAGTTGTTGGGGGTGCGAGTGCATAGCCGTACTTCTCTTGGAACGCCGACATCTCCTTCGGGTCTTCAAATAGGTCTTTGCGATAGACGTAGCCAGCGGCATCAACTTCTGCGGGCAGTGCCCAGTACGTCCCACTGCCTTTCGGATATTCGGCAAACGCTGTCATCGCGGGTCCGTAGATAGCATCTACATCAATGTTTTCATTAATCCAATCAGTGAGGTTGATGTAGTTTTGACCTTGAGAGTTTCTACCGAGCCATTGGCTATCTCCAATAACAATGTCGTACAGATCGCTTTTCCCGACAAAAGCCGTGAAAACTTTATCTTGGAAGTTCGGCCACGGAATCTGGACAACATCGACAGCAATACCCGTTTCGGCGGTAAAGTCTTTCGAGAGTTCCTGTAGATAATTCGCGGGATCCCATTCTGCCCAGACAATAGTTAAGGATTGGGATTGGTGGTTGTCCGCTTTCGGAGCACTCACGAACGCCAGTGCGAGTATTAGCACTAAGACAAAACTTATGCGAACACTTTTCATGTTTTTTCTCCTCCGTATAAAAATCGTGCGAGTTGTTATTAGCACCTATTAAAATCTGATATGCGATTCGGTGCTTTATGGCGGTATTATAAATGGAGTTCACAATTTTTGCAAGAAAAATTGTTTGCAGTTGGGAAGGTTTGTCAAAGCTCACCGATACAGAACACGGTATTTTTTGCTGCTAAACTCCGAATTTCGGAGTAGTGGTAAACTTGGGTAACCTCCACTCCGTTTTCAACAATGGCAGTCGGACGTTCAATAACAAAGTCAGCGAAGTGCGGCGCGTTGAAAGCAACGTAAGCGAGGCTGAAGGTCTCAATCTGCCGATCGTATCGCTTTGACAGATCTGGAAATAGCACAATTCCTGTGTCAACTTGGTAGATGTCCGTGTTTTCGTCTATGTTCATCGTTTTAACCGGACACTCGATAATTGCCCGCTGCTGTGTATCGATATCCCATATTTCTGTGTGCGTTACGATGGGTAGACATTTTCGTGTCGCCTCAAAAATGGCTGCGTTGCTATCAAGTACCTGGACCGGCGATGCTTCTTGCACATCAAACAGGGGGCCTCCCCAATACTCCTGCGCCGGTCTATACTCGACGTAGTTATCGTTGCAGTACGCATGCCTTCTAAAGACCGCTATATGTTCTTCACCAAAAACGGGGAGAAAGTCATAGTTTGGGTTTATGAACAGATTTTTCTCCGCAAAGGTGTGTTCACTCTTACACGAACCGCATTGGTAATAATCGTTGAAACTGCCATCTGTGTCATCTATGATACGGCATCGAGATTCGACCCAAAATC
>VXZL01000414.1:0-3722 GCA_009845505.1 Candidatus Poribacteria bacterium
GATTGATTGTGGATTGAACGAAGACGAGTCGGAGAAACCGATGGCAATCCTTTACGACATGGAAGAATCGGCGTGCCTATATCTTGCGAAGGCTCTCCGAACAGGCTTATAAGTACATCTACGAGAGGCATTAAGGTGGTAACTTAGCATACCGCTAACTGCTCGCTATTTGGGTATCTCTATGCGACGTATCGTTGACATCGGCAGACGTATCGAACTCGTACCAATCGATCCGCACTTCCACGACATTACTATCGGACTCTATCAACAGCAATCGGTCAATACGACTACCGGAAAGGAGATGCCTCTCTTTTTCGTGCATACCTACAGCCATATCGCTGGTGCTGCCGACAGAATTGAAGCGGTGAGGCAAGGAATGCAGGTGCTTGGTGGAATGTTGAAAACAGAGGAGGGTCTCCTCTATTTCCCGTGTGGACGTGCGCATCAAGCTGCCTGTCGTCGCGTCTTTTTAGAAGCGTGCAAACTCGCACCGGGAACCCGCGTTGAACCGCGACCCCTACAGACGCTCGACAAGAAATCACGACTCACGATCAAGGTCAATTCCGCTGGAGACGGCGTATATGCTGTCGCAGCAGATGGCGAAGGTAGAGGCGCAGCACGCCGCATCGCTGCGATCGCTGCGGGGTTAGCGAAATTAGGAGAAATGGAAGACACCGGAGCCGATAACAGGGATACTGTCGCTTTCGATTGCGCATATAGCCACGACGCACTCGTTGGGCTCCTACTCACCCGTGCCCCAAACGTCAGGGTCGCTTTACGGGAAGAGGAGATGAGTGCCTCACGCGGTGTCCTCTCTGCACCAAGCCAACAGGTGTAAGATGGTTGTCGGTTATAAGTTATAAGTTAAACATGAACGCGGTCTAACAGTAACAGCGATTTTGAGAGACACAACCCAACTGCAACACCTCCTCAACCTCTAAATCGAACGCATACTCAAAAATAGGGTTACAATCATGAAAGCGCAATCTGGAAAAATGAAAATCGCAATCGGTTTTGATTCAGGATTAGCGAATTGCGGATACGGCGTTGTCGCCCGCGGTGGTAGCGGGTTCGTCTGCTTAGCACACGGTAATATCCGAACCGATTCAGATGCGCAGCGGCCCGATCGACTTTTGAAAATCTATCAGCACGCCACGGAATTGATAACCGAATGGAACCCCTCCAAAATCAGTATAGAATCTGTTTATTGGAATCGGAACCAAAAAAGTTGCCTACCGACTGCAGAGGTGATTGGGGTTTTGCAACTCGCTGCTGTCCAGAACGATGTTGAAGTTGTGATGCTCTCCCCACAATCCGTCAAATCTGCTGTTACCGGCATCTCCAATGCCTCCAAAACACAGGTCATGCGAATGACCCAAAAACTCTTGGGTATGAAGAAGTCTGTCACACCCAGTCACGCTGCAGATGCTTTAGGATGTGCAATCGCAGCACTACTCAGTAGAAACACCCCATCTTTACAGTATAAATAACCCACCGGAAAACCTTGCACAAAAACTGTTTTTCAAACTATAATAGACTTAGCGTATTTGATACACTGGTAGCGAAAAGATGATGGGTGTCTTTCGAGAAGGCACCATAAAAGAATAGAGGCAAAAAGTGCAAAATCAAACTACCAAATCAATGACCGGACGTGAACGTGTACTCGCCGCCCTTCGCAATGAACCCACCGATCGCACACCGGTTTGCAACCCTACATCTGTGGCGACCGTTGAACTCATGGACCTCGTCGATGCCCCATTCCCACAAGCGAATCGGGAGCCGGAACTTATGGCGCGTCTCGCTGCGACAAGCTACACCGAACTCGGATTCGACTCCATCATGCCGGTCTTTTCAATCATCCAAGAATCAAGCGCACTCGGATGCAAAATCCAGTGGGAGCAGAAGGACAACTGGCCCACTGTTAAGATGCGCGAACCGATCTGGGAGGATGTCGATGAAATCACAGTTCCCGATGATTTCTTGACGCATCCTGATACCCAATGTGTCCTTGAAGCCATCAAAATCCTGAAAAAAGAATATGGCGACGAAGTCGCTGTCATCGGAAAGACGATGGGACCTTGGTCGCTCGGCTACCACTGCTTTGGTGTTGAGCCCTTTCTCTTACTATCTCTTGACGATCCCGGCAAGACGAAACTTGCACTTGATCGGATGAAGGAAGCGACTGTACAATTCGGGGTCGCGCAAATCGAGGCAGGCGCAGACGCACTTACCCTGCCAGACCACGCTACAGGCGATCTCGTTAGTGGAGAATACTACCATCGCTACCTCCGAGACCTCCACATTGAATTCGTTGAACGGATCCCGATTCCCTTAATCTTACATATCTGTGGACGTACGGTTGATCGAATGGAGTACATCGCACAGACCGGGATGGCAGCGTTCCACTACGACTCTAAAAACGAGCCACAGGAATCGATGGAGATTGTCCAAGAGCGTATTGCTCTCGTTGGCAATATCAACAACCCCGAAACGTTGTTTGCCAAAGAACCAGAAGACGTTAAAGGGGAAGTCGTGAAGAATCTTGAAGCGGGTGTTCCACTAATTGGACCGGAGTGCGCGATTCCGCTACAAACGACTATCGAAAATCTTCAAGCAATCCCAGAAGCGGTCCAAGAATGGCACCGCCCACACGCATAAACCACACACGGAGAAATTAATGAGACAATTCGTCTGTCTGTTGCTAATGGCAAGCCTCATGCTGAGTGGCATGACCTTGAGCCACGCGCAAGATGTCGACTTCGACCCTTTGAGTGCTTCTGATGTCAATGCCGACGGCACTGTAAATATCCTCGACCTAACTCTCATCGCTACCTACTTCGGTGAGTCTCTTAGCGGAAATCAACCTGCTGCCGCCGATGTCAATGCCGACGGAACCGTTGATATTCTCGACTTAACATTAGTCGCAAGCCATTTCGGTAAGAGATCTGGTATCCCTTTTGAAGTCACGGATGCAACTTTTGACGAGATCGTTTTAGGTGCTGAATTGCCTATTGTCGTAGAATTTAAAGACGATACCTGACCCTTCTGCATATTGATGCGACCGGTGGTCGCTGAAGTCGCATTGGAATATCGTGATACCTTCAGTTTCGTCAAACTGGATGTAAACACACAGCCGGAGAAAACCGCTGCATACCAAATTCGGGGAACGCCTACATACATCGTATTTGAAGATGGTGAACTTATAGGAGGCTTTGCCGGAGCAAGACCCAAGGCGGATCTGGTGCAACGCATTCTCGACCTCTTAGGCATTGAAGATACTGAATAAACCAATTCAATACAAGGAAACAAAAACGGATGAAAAAAGTAATTTGCCCGTTCCTAATACTCGGCTTAACCTTGATCTGCCTAACAACGGGTCACGCCCAAGAGGCGAATCTTGATACTTTGAGGGCAGCCGATGTTAATGCCGATGGAACGATAAACATCTTGGATATCACGTTTATCGCCTCACATTTTGGCAAGGCGGTCGCCGCAGATCAGATGCCGAATCCAGATGTCACCGGTGACGGTATCGTCAATATCCTTGACTTGGTCCTCGTTGCCGGACAGATGGGAAAAACCGTGCGTCCACTTGTGGCGTTTGTCAGTGTGAATCCAGTGGCTGAGTCGCAGCTTGAGATCAACGATACCATCACCCTTACTTTCGATAATATGCCAGAAGACGTTGAAGTAAGCACAGGGGTCGCTACAATCGCTGACCA
>VXZL01000414.1:3822-7526 GCA_009845505.1 Candidatus Poribacteria bacterium
GTAAGCACAGGGGTCGCTACAATCGCTGACCAAACCGTGACAATCGCAGGACCTTTCGATCCGGGTGATCTCGCTCTGACTATCACCTGGAAGGACGGAAGCCAAACGCTCAACTATACCGTCAGACACCCTGCAACGTTTGTCCGGTCGAGACCAGTAGACGGGGCGAACCTTGATATGGACGATACGATCACGCTTACTTTCGACAACCCACCGGAGGGTGTTGAAGCAAGCGAAGGGGTCGCTACTGTTGATGGTAAAGCCATAAAAATTACAGGTCCTTTTGAGCCGGGCGATCTCGCCTTGACGATCACTTGGTTGGATGGCACCCAGACGCTCACCTATACCGTCAGACCGCCCGTGGCGTTTGTAAGGGCAAGACCAGCAGCCGGCGCGACGCTTGATGCGGACGATACGATTACGCTCACCTTTGACAGAAGACCAGAGGATATTACAGTCTCTTCAGGTGATGCGGAAACCACCGGCAGGTTTGTGGACATCACGGGTCCATTTGATCCAGGGCCCCTCGCTTTGACAATCACTTGGAAGGACGGAAGCCAAACACTCACTTATACCGTCCGTACACCCGATACCGACGCACCTCGAATTACAGGTGGTACCGTCAGTGATGGCAACAAGGACATTAAGTCTGATGTGGTTAACACGCGGGCACGGATTGAAATTGATTTCAATGAAGAGGTAACTGGAAACATCGCACTGCAAACCACAGGGGGCGTTGATGTCGGTTGGCTCGGCAAAGTTGACGGTAAAAAAGGAATTCTCGAACTGGTCAGGGGCAAAGAGCTTGACAGCGGGACCACCTACGTTATTACCGGGAAAGTTAGCGACGCTGCAGGCAACGAAACCGACCTTGACATCACCTTTACCACTGAAAGTAGAACCTCTGGTATTCCTTTCACGGTCACCGATGCGACCTTTGCGACGCTTGTACTCGGATCTGAGGTACCTGTTGTGCTTGAATTCTGGAAGGATGGGTGACCCTTCTGCCAAAGGATGGCGCCAGTTGTCGCCCAAGTTGCTTTAGAGAACCGAGATACATTTGCTGTTGCGAAAATGAATATTGCCCAGGGTCCGCAAACGCATCGAAAATATCTGGTCAGAGGACACCCGACTTACATTGTATTCAAAGATGGAAAGGATGTCGGACGTATCGCGGGTGTGAAAACGAAAGGTCAACTTCTGCAGGATATCCTCAATGCTATAAACAAGTGAGGAAAATAGTAGTTTATCAAGACTGTAGGGCGGATGACGTATCCGCCCTTTTTTATTTTCCATCACAGACCTCTTTGTAGCGTAGGAAACCGTTAACCCACGTCCGTTACAGCCGCTCTCGGTGATAAAACCACCACTCCACAAACAAAACAATCAACGCGAGCACTGCGGGAAAACGCCACACCTCCTGCGCCATCGGTTGCAAACCGGTTTCAAGGGATGTTGAGATATTTTCCGCGTCCGCTTTTATGGTTCTGGACTGTGAGAGTGTGGACGTTGCAGTGTCCAGCAGGTTGACTGTGAACCGCTCTAATTCCCTCCCATCATGGGCGAAAAGCGTATAGACACCCACGAGATCGGTCTCAGTGAATACTGTATTGTTTACCGTGACCATCGTCTCATCAGGTTTTTGGATGCGAAACGGCATATCCGTGTTTTCCAACGCGATAACTACCTGTTCTCCGGTTTTGAATGCGTGCCGAGTCCTCCTTGTCTGAGACCCAAGGGGTTGGAGTGGAGCAACCCCTGCTTCAAACCACGCTAAGCACTGATAAACAAACAGCGGTCCCGGTATAGACACCGCGAACGTAGATATTTCTGGATTGAAGGCATCAAACTCAAAAACGAGCAATTGCGTGTCGGCTCCGGGGTTTCCGAGCCAGATTAGCGAACCCTTCTCCGTCTCAACAAGAGAATATCCCCAGATGGGTAGGTCTCGATACACAGATTCCCGCACTTGCAATCCTTGTAATGAGACATCTGCCATGAGTGGATGCGCCGCATCTGCTCTGATGACGCGGGTAGATCCGCTACTGCTCTTTACAGCCGAAGCATCGGAAACCTGAACGAACGGCAGATTGCTGCCCGGATTGATAAAGATAAGACGCGCTCGGGAAGTGACTTCAAAAGCACCGCTAAACGTCTCACGTCCAGCAGGAGTGCTACAATCAAAAACCGCTATATCGGCATCACCCGTCCCGTGATAATCTGTTGGGAGAACCACGTCTAAATCGACATGGCTTCCGTACGCACGCAGCAGCTCAGGCAGCAGGGATTTCTGATTGTCATTGACGAGTAAGATTTTCAAAGGTGATATACCCGGTAGGATTGCGGAGACACTGTTATCGAGCGAAAAATCGTCTGCTATTCCAAGGTGGACCCTGATAACCTTTCCCGCTAAACCCCTTGGATCCCCTGAAAACAGCACCGATTGGGTTGTCTCTGAAGGGATACTTATCGTTCTGTCATCAAGAGGCGCGTTTTCCACTGCCAATTGAACGTTGAATTCGCTGGAGGTCTGTGTGAAATTTTGGATACCGACCAGGATTTCGTATTGATCTTGCACGATGTCAACACTGAACAGGATGATACCCATATTTTCGGCATCTGCACCGACGGGAATTTTATGAAGTGTCAGCGGGATGTCTGGTAGGTTTTCAAAAGTATCGCTGATAAAAAAGACTTGGTCTTGTGGTGAGTCGGTGTAACGTGTTACAGCGTCAAAAACCGGACGGAGATTGCGGGGGGCGTGGATCGGTGTGATATTTTCTATGGCGCGTTGGAGTTGTGCAGTATCAGTCGTGAAGGCTTGTTGGATATAAGTGCCAGTCTCTTGCGTTACCATGAGCATGATCCCACTGCCTGCAGAGATTTGCGCAACCTGCTCCAATGCCGCCGCTTTTGCGAGCGAAAGCCGGGTCTGTCCACTTTCCTCGGACAGCATACTCGCAGAATTATCGACAATGAGAATCGCCTTTCCGGGCATGAACCCAGGTCTACGCAACGTCGGACGCGCCACGCTGCACGTAAGGAGCAGCAAAAAAAGCACTTGTAGGAGTGGGAGAAGTATATTCCGAAGCCGTTGGAACGGGACATTGGCTCTCCGATCCTCGTCGGTGGATAGCCAATGCATGATGCTCGGAACAAGGTAGGTGTAGCGGCGCAACTTCAAGAAATGCAGGAACACTACGATCGGAATTGCACCTAACAGATAAAACGCGGCAGGATTCAGAAATTGCATTATAGTCGTCAGTTTTCAGTTAAGAGACATTTGTGGCAGTGAAATAATATGTGACCACCAGATACCAACAACTGATAACTGACAACCACTACCCTTCTTTTTCTTTTAGGCTTTCCAATATTTCATCGGCTTCTTGTCTGCCAACTTCGCCGTAATCTTGCATACGTTCACACGCTGCCCGGACTTTGTCGTGTTCGTCAAGTTCCAAATAGAGATCCGCTAAATTCTTGTGCATCTCTCGAAATACGCCGGGCCAATTCCGATCGCCTTCCCTTGCAATAATACGCGTCGCATTTGTAATAGCAGTATTGACAATCTCGTCTAATTCGGCTTTCTCCTCATTTGAGATGTGAAACTCCGGCTGTTGACGTTTTTCATTATAGTCTTTGAGTTCCTTAAGTGCTGCGTCGCACTGGTTATATGTTTTTTCAATGCTCAATGCGCCCTCAAA
>VXZL01000121.1 GCA_009845505.1 Candidatus Poribacteria bacterium
CCTAGAAGGTTTCTCTTGAATTGAATTGAACTTGTAGTGTTGATAGATAAATTGGTTCTTTAGTACTAAGGAAATTCTATTCCTTGTTTTCGGCACATCTTGCGGATCTTGTTAATCGCGCCGCCTATCTGCTTCCCGTTTCGTGTGATACCAAAGAGGTGTTGACTGACGACACGCCGGGAGATGCCGAGGATAGAACCAATCTCTTCTTGGGTTTTGCCCTGGTAGAAGTAGAGTTGGACGCACTCGGCTTGGCGGTGCGTTAGATCGTTTACAATAATTTGATGGATCTGTTCTAAGACCGCTTGACGTTTGAGACGACGGGCTATTATATATCCGTTATCAGGTGCTTGATACCAAAGACAATCTTCTGTCGTAAACTCATCGAAATATTCCGGTGGGACCGGAATTTCCCAAAATTCAGGATTAAATTTGGGCATAGATAGAGCGACTCCTCACGTATGAGGCGACTGCGCCTATGCCATTTCAATCAAAGCGTCGATAATGGGCAGAGGCACCATCGCCCTGGACTGCATGTTTTTAGACGAAGGGTAGCGTGGTTCAAACGTAGCATAATGGTTACCTCCTCCTTTTTGTCTCTCTTTGTAGTTTAGCACGATTGAAAAAATTAACAACATATTGGCAAAGATTACGCTTTGCTAATTGTACGGGATAGTATACCAAAAGATAGAAAAATATGCCATGAAAATTTAGTTCAGTGTGATCTCATTCTATTCTAAAAGCAACGCATAAGAAAAATAAGGGACAGAGGGGTTTCAGCCCCCCGTCCCTTTCCAAAGCGTGCGACACTCGGTGTCACACCACAAGGGTGTAACACTAAGTGTCACACCTCCTCTGGTTTGCTAACATAATAAATTCCTCCTTTTTTCGCTTGCCACAATACAGCGGCAATAGGATACCATCGCCATTCAAAAAATGACAACGATTCGTTTATACACATTTTCGGATGCACTTTTGGGTATTTTTTTGAAAAAAAATAGGGCTATTTATTCAGGAGAATCGGCGCGGTTAAGAAACCGCGCCTACCAGAGTAAGATAGCGGAAGAACTAAGTTAAGAAGACGAGGTTGATAAACCTCGCCAGCGGTATAGACAATTCAATTTTCCTCATCAAAAAACGCACCAAGCGGGGCACTGAGTCGTGGGGAGGCAGATACCTCGTCTATCGGCGTGTCGCCTTCCCATTCGCTCCGTTCAATGCCCATGGTGTAGGTCTGTCCTGCAGTATCTGTGTAACCGAGGTAGCGGAACCCTGCATTTTCAAAACATACCAGTGCGGGTCCGTTGTCAACGGATACTTGTAGCGTGATGTGTTCAGCTCCGAGTTGCTCAAAAGCGTAGTGAGCGGCTTCAACGAGTGTATCTGTGCCATATCCCCGGGCACGATAATCGGGTCGAATGACGACGAATTTGATGGTAACGGTATCTTCATCGTGCTGGAGAAGGATAAATCCGATGAGAAGTCGGGTCGTACGGAGTTCAATAGCGAAGGCACGTGTCTGTTCTTGTGCCATCCAACGATGCCAATCCTCAAGAAAGGTTTCAAACGATACTGGCGTTGTATAAAGGTATTTTCTGATGGTCGGTCGGCTGATCCACGCCCAAATTTGGCGAAGCTCATTCTCCGTGGTGTGCCGAAAGTGGATGCCCCCACTATGAAGACGTTCGAGTTGGTACAACTCGTTGCGCAATCCTTCGAGCTGTGCTGAGTGCATACCGACTTGGGCACCCGCAGCACGAACTTTCTGCTGCTTCGGACGATCTACGAATTGTGCCTGTTTCACTCGGTTTTCAAAGTACCCAAGTTTCTGTTCGCTTCTCTCAATAATACGCATCAGGTTTTGAATTGCGTTCGCCCATTTCTGAGGATCAGCGTCTACGTCGTCGTGTCTTTCGATCGGTTCGTTTCTTATCTGAGTTTCGTTCATATCTCCCTTCCTTAAATCCGGAGATCCGGAGATAGCTTTCATATCGGAGAGGGTTGATGTTCCCTGTTTCGACTGCTCGCTTAACGGCGCAAGCCGGTTCGTGTTGGTGTGTACACGCGGCAAACTTGCACTCCGGTATATAAGTCCGCATCTCTGGAAAATGGATATCAAGCCCCTGTTCGTCATCGATTTCAAGCAAACCGAGGGTTCGGATGCCCGGTGTATCGGCGACGAAGCCCCCGAATTCGAGCGGTAAGAGTACGACTTCAGTTGTGGTATGTCGTCCTTTGTGTATGCGGTCATCGACCTCGCCCGTTCGGAGTTGTAGCCCGGGCTGCAATGCATTGAGCAACGAAGATTTTCCAACACCTGATGAACCTACAATCGCTGAAATGCTATTTTGCATCACTTCGCGCAATTTGTCAATGCCTATACCGGTCACAGTACTTGTATAAACCACTTTATAGCCTAATTCTTCATATAAATTGAGTTCGCGCTGTACATTCTCGAATTTCGCTAAGTCGATTTTGTTAATACAGATGACGGGTTCAACATCAGATGCCTCTGCGGTAACGAGGAATCTATCAAGCATGCGAAGTTTGAGGGTAGGATGGCGTGCGGCGAAGATGATGAGTAACATATCGAGGTTGGCGACGATGATTTGCCGCCAACCGTCCATCCGGGTGCGTCCGAACTGCGTGTCGCGTGGAAGACCTTCCTCGATATATCCGCTCTCTTGTGTAGACGCTGTTGCCGAGATACGGACCCGATCACCGACAGCGACTAAATCGACATAGGGCATCTCTTTTGTCTCATCAAGTCTCCGTTTTTCATCCTCAATGAGTTGGTGGCGCAAGACACAGGTATAGCATTGATTGCCGACCTGCACCTCGTATTCGCCACCGCGCGCTTTGATTACAATGCCTTCCATAATTAGGTTTGCCTGTCGGAGACGCGTTGCTTATGTGCGCATTAAGAAAAAACAGGCTGTTACTCCTTTTTATACTTGCACGGACGTGATCGCATGAAACGCAGCGTTCTCCAGGAAAGGGTGTGCGTAGCGGAAGATCCTAAGCACCCGGATCCCGCCAAACGATGCGTCCACGCGTGAGATCATACGGAGAAAGCTCAACGGTAACCTGGTCGCCGGGGAGGACCCAGATTTTGTGCTGCATCAGTTTACCGGCAAGGTAGGCGACCACCTTGTAATCGTTATCCTCTAACTTCACGTGAAAGAGATTGCCGGGTAAAGATTCCAACACTGTTCCAAGCACCCGGATAGCTGTATCTTTAGTCATAGTTTCAGAAGTTTCGGGCGTTACGTGTTCATTTTTCATTTTTCTTTCTCCTTTTTTGATAATACTTTAGTTACTCTTAACATTAATTTGGATGTACTTTGTTAACGAATTGTTCGGAAAAAAGTTGACATAGACATCTGAAAGTTGTAAAATACAGAAGTGAAAGATTGAACTTTCCAAGTTTCGCTATAGAAAAAGGAGAAACAGACAATGAGCGAATCCTTACCTCTTGTAGCCTATCCCGACCTCGAGAGCCAAGTCACAGCAATGGAGGAAGACGGATATGCCTATCTACCGACGGTTATCGAAGGGGCACAACTGGCGGAACTTCGCGCCGCGATGGACAGGTTAACGGCTATTCCTGAGAGTTTTGATAGGCACGGTACACCAGAAAATGGGAACGGTTTCCTCAACAAACATATTAATAATGCCTTCAATCGCGATCCGGTCTTCCTACAATATCTCGACATGTCTCCCGTCATTGAGTTAGCAGAGGCAGTGCACGGCGAAGACTGCCATGTCATCGGTATGACAGCATGGGTAACAGGTCCGGGGCGTCCTGATCAAGGTTTACACACAGATTGGTTGCCGATTCCACTGCCAGCGGATATTTTAGAGGACCCTCGCGTCAAGGTCCCGATTTTCATCACAACTGCACACTACTATCTGGACGATCTCTACGAAGACCTCGGTCCAACAAAGTTCGTGCCAGGGAGCCATCTTTCTGGACGGCGACCTGATGGCGAAACGGAATGGAAAGGGAATCAAGAGAAAAGCATTCTCTGTAATGGTGGTGATGTCGTGCTTTTCCGAAGTGAGGTTTGGCATCGAGGCACAGCGAATCGGAGCGATCAGACTCGGTATCTCCTACAGGTGCATTACGCGAATCGGATGATAACCCAGAAATTCCCGCCCTATCTGAATCGGTTCCAATTCAACGACAACATTTTGGAACTGGCGACGGAACGCCAACAACGCTTAATGGGGAATCACCGTCCGGGTGCTTACGATTAATGAAATCGGGGTTGCAAACCCCTCCTACTGTAAAAGAACGGGAACCTCTACTGAGGATATCAGCTTCCTTTGAATAAAAAAGAGACTATCGGGACATCGCCAAGACCAACAGTGATTAGTGAGGAGCCGCGGGGGAAGATTATCGCCCTCGCTTTGCTCCTCGCATTTCTTTGGGGTGGGAATTCGCCATCAATCAAAGTCGGGCTGCAAGACTTCCCACCCATGGCACTGGCGTTTTTCCGTTTTGTGATTGGACTGGTTATTATTGGAGGGTGGTCCCTCTTCAGACGTGTCTCGCTTGGTTTACGTCGCGGTGAACTGCCGCGACTGATCCTACTCACGACCATTTTCATACTTCAAATTATCACATTGAACACAGGGACACTCTTCACGACGGCATCGCGCTCAACTATCTTCATCAACGTATATCCCTTTTTTACAGCAATATTTGCGCATCTCTGGATTCCGGCGGAACGCCTTTCGATTCCAAAGACCTTGGGGATTATCGTTGCCTTCAGTGGTGTTTTTGTAACAGTCGCCCCGCACCTCGGTGATGGTGAAACGAGTATTCTCGGCGATATCCTTGTACTCATCAGTGGGTGCTTCTTGGGGCTCCGCGTTGTCGTGACAAAACTCCTCGTCCAATCGATTCATCCGTACCGACTTCTCGTGTGGTATTTAAGTTTGAGTCTTCCGTGTTATGCTGTAATAAGCTTCTTATTTGAACGCGGTGAACCGATGCAGCTCACACTTTCAAGTGCTGCTGCGCTCCTGTATCAAGGTGGTGTTATCGCGGGTTTCTGCTTTTTGGCGTGGACATCTATACTTGAGCGATATAGTGCGAGTAAACTGGTTGTGCTGTTCTTTGCAACGCCTTTGTCGGGAGTGCTGTTTAGTCATCTGGTTTTGGGGGATGAACTGACAATTAGTTTGCTGGGGGGTGCTGTGCTGGTGGCGGCTGGGATTTATTTGGTGAATATGCGGCAGTGATAAAGTCTTAAGGCGACTCATGCTATAGATATGCTGCTCCGCTGGAGCAAAGAGAGGGTTTGGAACGGTGAGACGACGAGGTTAGGAAACCTCGCCTACCTATTCTAACGGAGAATGGTGGAGAAGAGATAAGCATCTATAGATATGAAATACGGGCAATGAATTGCCCTACTACAAACCGGAATACTTGCCAGAAGATGTAGTAAAAGGCGAGGTTAGGAAACCTCGCCAGCGGCGGCACGATCGATTGTGGAAGGAGAACTGGCGCGGTTGGGAATGCCCGTCGCATGAATCAACGGTATTCATGCCTTAGGGCATGAACCGGGGTCGAGTACGCCGCAAAACCGCGCCTACCAATTAGGAAATCCGGCTCAGCATGCCGCTCATACTTGGTGTGCTGTCCTTTGACTTCTATCCATCTCTTGTAACCACGTATGCGGATTTTCGATGCGGACTCGGAGTTGTCTTCTGTTCGTGCTGCCACGCATTTTTTTTCTTGAATCTGCCGAATCCCTTTAAGGACTGTGTGCTTATCAAGTTTATCAAGCCATTTATGGCGTTCAGCCGTATAATCAGTGGTACCAGGTCTGCGTATTCTGATAAAGCGCGCCATTCCGACGGGGCCCATCTGGTCCGAAATAGCTTTAATCCCCAACTCGTAAAAATTCATGTCGGACATTTGATTGAGGTTTCTATGAAGTCCAAGCGGTTGTGTTCTATAAGCCTCATAGAGCTCCTCCTGAATCTTTTCCATCTCAGAATGGGAAAGCGTTTGTACGTTCATTTTCATGTCGTTCTTGCGCGGTTTACAGATTCCGAGAAACCGTGTTGTTCCATCAAGTCCGAATTGCTCTATAAGTATCCCAATCCCGAGTTTATAAATTTTAGAATCGGACATCTCTAATACATTCATTTCGACTTACCTCCCAATTGCCTGCATAAACGCGTTTTCCAATCACGTAAGGGAAGTGGATTAGTGTTTGGAAAACGCACCTACAGAAAATTGCCATTCATACATCTTATCATGCTTTCGGCAGCGTTGGCAATGTTAAACGCGGACGGTCACCGAAATCTGGGACTTCTGGGGGGTTATCTTCCATCTGTCGGAGGAGTTCTTCTATTGCCCTATCGAGCTGTGGATCGGCTTCGGTGGTGTAGTCCTGTGGACGATAGTCTACTTCGATATCGGGGTCGGTGCCGTAGTTCTCAACACTCCAACCGACATCAACGAACCAGAAAGAATACTCAGGCTGCGTTGTTCCGCCTCTATCGACAAACATCTGATGCGGCGAGATACCGATAACGCCCCCCCACGTCCGTTTCCCGATAAGCAGTCCCAACTCCATGAGCTTGAAACAGTGTGAGAAGATGTCGCCGTCAGAGCCTGCGTTTTCGTTGGTGACGGCTACCATCGGACCGAGGACTGACGCATCTGGATAGGGGTGCGGTGCTCCCCAACGCGGAATGTCATATCCAATCCGTCGACGGGATAACTTCTCTAACAGGAGCTGCGAAACATGCCCTCCGCCATTATAACGCACATCAACAAGTAAGCCGGGATAACTCACTTCGGCGAGATAGCCGCGGTGAAATTCCGCATACCCGCGTCGCGACATGTCGGGAATATGGACATATCCGACTTTGCCGTCCGTTTTTTCGTGGACGTACTGCCGATTCCGGGAGACCCACTCGCGATACCGTAACTCCCTTTCGCTCCGTAGGACTTTGAGCGTGACAGACCGTTTTTCGCTGTCTTCTGCGTTTTGGAAGGTGGCTTGTACCTCCTGGTTTGCAAGGTTCACAAGGAGTTCACCGGGTGAGACGGTTTCACTGACGCTTTGTCCACCGATAGCAAGCAGGATATCCCCTTTGCCGACGTTAATCCCCGGGGCATTCAGTGCTGAATCTTTTGCTGCCTCCCATGCATCGCCTTGCGGAATGTGCGTAATCCGGTATCCGCCGTTCTCAGCATCATAAACGAAGTCAGCACCGAGAAATCCTTGTGCGTAATTCGGTGAACTGCGATAATCGCCGCCAAATTCATAGGCGTGTGAGGTGCCGAGTTCACCCTGCATCTCCCACATAAGGTCAGAAAATTCGCCGCGCGTGGCAATCCGGTCAAGTAGCGGGAGGTAGCGTTGATAGACCTGTTCCCAGTCCACGCCGGACATATCCTCCGTCCAGAAGTAATCCCGTTGAAGCCGCCACGCCTCTCGATACATCTGATGCCAGTCGGGTGTGGGGACGACGGAGGCTTTGTTAG